>JAAYUJ010000270.1 GCA_012517775.1 Deltaproteobacteria bacterium | reverse complement strand
TAGCCATGCATTCGCTTTTCGTCAAGTCGATTGCTGCTCAGACAGCTCAATGAGGGCGTGACCCTCTGCGGGTGACACGCGGGGCGATCCCCGGAGATGATCGGCGGTGGCCTGGATTTTTGCTGAAAGGCGAGTTGACATATCCGCTCGTATCGAATAAATAGAACATGGACTTGGAACAAGGAGTGTCTGCTTATGAAGCGCATTTTGTTTCTGGCAGCTGCGGCCGCCGCTTATGGTTCAGCCTGGGCGATAATCGGCGGTAAGGAGACATAGGGTAGAGAGAGCTCTCACTGCACGCCATGGGCTGAAGATCCGGCTCATGGCTTTTTTGGGCCCTGAGTCGGATGACTCGGGGTTTTTTTTTGCAGACGACATTGGACCCGGGCTTTTCCGGGAGGAGATGAACCATGACAGGAGATTCAATCGTTCGATTCGCACAACGGATGGAGCAGCTTCCCCCTTATCTTTTCGGGATGATCAACAATATGAGGATGAAGAAACGTGCGGAGGGAGATGATGTCATCGACCTGGGCATGGGAAATCCCATTGATCCGGCACCGGATGCCGTCACCAGAAAGCTTTGTGAGGTGGTCCAGGACCCCAAGAGCCACAGGTATCCGGTGGCGGCCGGCTTGCGCAATCTTCGCAAGGAAATTGCGAAGTACTATGAACGGGACTATGGTGTGAGCCTCGACAGTGAGAATGAAGTCATTTGCACCATCGGCTCCAAGGAAGGCATCTCCCATCTCTGTTTAGCCCTTGTGGGACCTGGGGATACCGTCCTTGTTCCCACGCCTGCCTTCCCAATCCACGTCTATGCGACTATCATTGCCGGCGGCAACGTGATACGTATCCCCCTGGCCGAAGAAGATGTTTTTCTCAGTCGCATAGCCACCATGTGCGAGTCGCTTTACCCGAGCCCCAAAGTGTTGATTCTGAATTATCCGCACAATCCTACAGGGGCTCTGGCGAGCCTGGACCTGTTCACGGAGGTTGTGAAGCTTGCCCGGAAATATCGTTTCATGGTGATACAGGATTTCGCTTATGCCAAAGTCACCTTCGACGGTTATCATGCACCCAGTTTAATGCAGGTCCCCGGGGCCAGGAATGTTGGCGTGGAGTTTGGCTCCTTTTCAAAATCATACAACATGGCTGGGTGGCGGATTGGGTACTGTGTCGGCAACCGTGAGATCATTCAGGGTCTGGCAAAAATTAAGGGCTATTACGACTATGGGATATTCTCAGCGATTCAGATTGCGGGAATTGTGGCTTTGAGGGATTGCGATGCGGATGTCGTTCAGCAGGTCAGAGTGTATCAGCAGAGACGTGATGTTTTATGCCATGGATTGAGGCGCATTGGATGGCCGGTGAGCGAACCGAGGGCGGGTATGTTTGTCTGGACGAGGATCCCCCCTCCATACGATTCCATGGGCTCGATGGAGTTCGGCATCAAACTGATGGAGGAGGCCAACGTGGCAGTGGCTCCGGGAATTGGTTTCGGGGAGGAAGGAGAGGGATATCTTCGGCTTGCTCTCGTGGAAAATGTCCACAGAATAAGACAGGCTTTGCGCCAGATGGGAAAGGTGCTCAAGGGGCTCAAGTCGCCTGCGGAAACGGTCGAACCCAGGGAAGAGGTTTCTACGGCTTCCTCTTCTGAGATGAGGGACTGCAGTGATGGGGGGGAAGCTCAGGTAAATCCAATGGAGATGTCCCGTTGATAATCCTCACTGTGAATGCCGACCATCATGCCTTGTGTGTCTCAAAGAGGGGTCCATGGCAACTGGGCGGCCCTTCACGATTACAGAGGGGTGCCCATCTAAAGGCACCGGTTGTGGAACTGCCGAATGGGTATCGCATAAAGAGCCTGGTAATTCCCCTCTGTTATCTCATCTGTTTTCTGTTGCCACTGATTTGTTTTTGCCTCGGAGACTGCGTGGCAGACTCTTTTCCCTCTCGGGCACAGGTTGTGGCCGTGTTGGATGGGGATACCGTCCTGTTGGATTCAGGACAGAAGCTTCGATACCTTGGAATCGACGCTCCTGAGGTTGCTCATGAGGGAACGCCTGCCGCCTGTTTCGGAAACGAGGCGAAGGCCGCCAACACATTATGGGTAAAAGGAAAAGAGATCCGAATGGAATATGAGGGGTTAAGGCATGATTCTCATGGAAGATTAATGGCTTATGTTTTTCTGAAAGACGGGCGGTGCGTCAACAGGGAACTGGTGCGAAGCGGTCTGGCCGCTGTCTATGGAAAGCCGGAGAACTTCAGATTGTGGTATGACTTCCTCAAATGCCAGATAGAAGCCCTCAATGACGGAAGGGGGATGTGGGGAGCATGTCGGGTGAAGGAGGAACCATTCTATCAGGCCAACACTACCAGTCATGTTTTTCACCGTCCTGGTTGCTCTTTTATTCCGCATCGTGTATCAAACCGGTGGAAGTGCATCCGAACTCGGCTGGAGTGCCTGAAGCTCGGTTACAGCCCTTGCCGTCGCTGCATGCCATGAATTGGAGGCAGGAGCGTATCCATTCTCACTCGGGATGACTCAGTGAACCGGCGCTATCCGCAGAAACCATTGGTGGGTGTTGGAGCGATTATCTTTCGCGATGACGCTGTTCTCTTGATTCAACGGGGACGAGAGCCATCCTACGGAAAGTGGTCAATACCGGGCGGGGCGGTTGAGTTGGGGGAAACGCTTCAGGAAGCTGTTTTTCGTGAAGTATCGGAAGAGGTTGGTCTCGAGGTGAGGGTGAAGGATCTCGTGGTTGCCCTCGATAGAGTGATTCTGGATCAGAACGGGGGCATTGAGTACCACTATGTTCTCCTGGATTTCCTTTGCGAATGGACAGGCGGGGAGCCTTTTCCGGCCAGTGATGTGCTCAGCTGCGCTTTCGTTCCCCTTGACGAGCTTCCCCTGTATCGCCTCACCGACGGCACAGAACAGGTGATCCGCAGGGCGTTTTCGCAGCGAAAGGGGTCTCTCTTTCCCATCTACGATCCCTCCTACTGAACAATCCCATCAAAAGAATTGAACTGCATATCGGTGCCCTGAAGACGATTCCACATTCTCCATGAGATGGTGCTTGACATCCCATTCTGCGTATGAATAATGACTGACCAGTCCGTCAAAGCATGAAGTGAGGGATGACCACGGTGCACAGGGAGAACAGGCGGCATACAATGCGGGCACTCTTTAAGAAGTGTCTCCACGAGCACGGCGATTCGGGGGCGATGGCACGGTTTCTCGATCAGAGGCTTCCCAGGGAACTCTCAGCTGAGGAGTTCATTCAGGAAGTGGGCGGCTGGCTTTTCGACATGAAGGAATCATCGAGGAGAAGAAATGTCTCCTCCGATTTGCCCTTTGAGAAGATCATGGTTGCCTTACAAAGAGCCGCAGCCATGAAGGGGGTTGACTCCGAGGTATTCTATAAAAAGCTTATCGAGAGACTTGTCAACGAAGGGGCGGGCAGGGAAGAGACGGGGCAGTCCATTCCCCGGCATTCCACCAAGGAGAGGATTCTGGACGCCGCACTGGAGCTTTTCTCTGAAAAAGGCTTTCATTTGACTACCGTCGATGAGATAGCAGACCGTGCACGCCTTGGAAAAGGTACTCTTTACCGATACTTTGCAAATAAGGAGACCCTGTTCAGCGAACTTGTCCGCATCCGGCTGGATGAGCTGGAAAAAATTGCCTGGTCCGTGTTTGATGGTCAAGATGATGTCCTGACCATGATCAGGAAGTATATCCAAATCTATTTCGAGTTCTTCGACCGAAACCAGGGCCTCTACAGGCTCATCAACCAGGAGCGGGTCGAACTGGGGGAGCAGGTTCAGGATCTTTACTTCAGGAAAGTCATGAAAAGGGCGCCCCTATTGAAGAAAAAGATCTATGAGGCGAGTCAGCATGGGGTTCTGAAGGATGTGGATTTCCAAACCGTGTTTTACGGAGTGATGGGCTTCATTCATGGGGTGATCCAGAAATGGCTGTCCCGGGACTGTTCCTATTCTCTCGTTGAGGAGCTTCCTGCGGTGACGGAAGTCCTTTTTTATGGTTTTGTCAAAAAGGCAGATGCTGAGTGTGTGGAAGCAATCGATCATCGATGAATCAGGAGGAAACCAATGGATAAGAGTGCAATACAGGCCAAGGTGACAGACATCATTGCCAATCAGCTGGGTGTGGAGAAAGCGATTATCACCGCAGAAGCCAATGTTGTGGATGACCTTGGAGCGGATTCTCTGGATGTTGTGGAACTGGTGATGGCCCTGGAGGAAGCATTCAATCTGGAGATTCCTGATGAAGATGCTGAAAAAATCCGCACCGTCAAGGATATCTATGATTATATTGAAAAATCAGCGGAGTAGAGATGAGAATGGTACTTCCTCAATAAGCAGGTCGGGATTTCAATCCCGACAGTCTGTGTGCCAAGGTGTCGGCTATGAAAAGCCGACCTAGAAAGCTATCTTTGCCCGGACTCATTGAGAAGGTGCTTTAAGGGCGGACTCTGAGTCCGCCCGTTGCCGTTCGACGCGTTCTGAAAGAATCCTGCAAACCACAGTTGAAGACTCTCGCCAACGGTCCCCGGGTCTGGAGGGGCCGTGACTGTCCCGATGATACCCTGCCCGACTCATCCCTCCGTCAGTCTTTTGATTCATTGTCGCCCAGGATCTCGGATTTGAGATCCTGAATCCGACCCTCAACCACAATATTTTTCAGTGTCCAATAGACTCTTTTGAAATGCTCCTCGAAGTTTGTGGGAGAAACCCTTTGCAGTTCGATGAACTTGACAACGATTTCCTTTGTCATTCGAAGGATGATCTCATCATCGGGATGCATGGCGTCTTCCTTATGATTGCTTGCCAAAAAAAAGCCTCTGCTTTTTTGGAGGGAAGGCCTTGAGGTCGAAGCAGAGGCTCTCTCGGGTCGCACGACATACCCCGTGAGGCATGCCGTGTCCCGCCTTTCTATAGCACAACCCTCTCCTTTCAGGCAATGGAAATGAATTTTCGAAACCTCCGGTTCCTCCGTGCATTCACGTCCCACAGCTCTTTTAGTCTTTCCTTCCGGGAATCAATCCGTTTCTGAGAACGGGTCTCCTCATGGAGTCTCTTTATCAGGGATTATTGGAGAAATTTTTCTTTGAGTTTTGAAAATAAAGAGGAATTGCGTTTGACATTAACATTTTTTAGATGGTAAATAGGGTTTTAGTGGAGGGAAGTGGTGATTAGGGGGCTAAAGTGGGTATTTTGAGCAAGCCATACTTCAGAGGGCAGGCGATCAGCAAGCTGGATGGCAAAGGGCGGCTCAGAATTCCTGTAAAATTCCGCGAAGTCCTGCAACAGCATTACTCCGATGCCCTGATGATCACGATTCTTGGAAACTGCCTGGTGGCTTATCCACCTGAGGTTTGGGAAGAACGAATCGAGCGCAAGGTCGAAAATTTTTCCCCTGTCGATCCTCAGCAACGGGCATTCATGCGCTATTTCGTCTCCAGTGCGGAGGAGTGCGAATTCGACAACCAGGGAAGGATACTGATTCCACCGCTGCTTCGCGAAAGAGCGGGTCTCACCCAGGAAGTCCTACTGGCCGGTGTCCTCAGCAGCTTTGAGATCTGGGATCGATTGGCGTGGGATGTCCAACTCAAGAAGGCTTCTGAACAGCATGAGCAGATGATGGAGAAGATGGCAGCCGTGGGGCTTTGAGATTGATGAAGAGTCAGCCTGCGCCCGCACACATTCCCGTGATGCTCGAAATCGTAATGCGTCTGCTGGCATGCCGGCCCGGTGGAATCTATGTGGACGGGACAGTTGGTGGTGGCGGGTATTCGGAAGCCATACTCCAGGATATCGGATCTCAGGGGAGGTTGATTGGTCTCGACTGGGATGAGGATGCCATTGCACGGGTGAAGACGCGTCTTGAGGATCACCAGGATCGGTTGACACTCCGAAAAGCAAGTTTTGCCGGGCTTCCTGCCATATTGCGGGAATTGGGAATTCGGCTTGTGGACGGCATTGTTCTTGACCTCGGTGTTTCCAGCTACCAGCTGGAGGATGCATCGCGGGGCTTCAGCTTTGTCAAGGATGGGCCTCTTGATATGAGAATGAGCGAGACGGCTGTTCACACTGCAGCTGAGCTGATCAACACCCTGTCGGAGAAAGAGTTGGTGCAGGTGATTCATGCATTGGGTGAAGAAAGATGGGCACGGAGAATCGTGCGCGCCATCATTGCCAGAAGGAGGGTACGGCCGTTTTCCCGAACCGGGGAACTGGCTGATCTGGTTGCGTCAGTTGTGCCCAGGACCCCCGACAGCAGGCGGATTCACCCGGCTACACGGACATTTCAGGCATTGCGTATTGCAGTCAACCAGGAACTGGAAGCGTTAAGGCTTTTTCTCGGATCAGTACTTGACGTTTTGCATCCCGGAGGAAGACTCTGCATTGTCGCGTTCCATTCCCTGGAGGACCGGATAGTCAAGGAGCATTTCAAGAACTGGTCCCGGGGGTGCAGATGCCCGTCAAATGCAGTCGTTTGCAGATGTGGGGGAAAGCCGATGGTAAGGCTCCTCACGAAGAAGGCTCTGCGTGCTGGACAGGAGGAAATCGCGGTCAATCCGAGGGCTCGCAGCGCGAGACTGCGGGCGATTGAGAAACATGGAGAAGTTGAAGACGAGCAATGATGTTGGGTGTCGAGGCAAGGGCGCCGCTGGAAATCCTCTTGTCAAATGGGTGATGCTGGCGGGGCTGCTTGGTTCGGTTTTCGTCGGCGGTTCGATTCTTCATGTGTGGCTTTATATTCAACAGGTGCAGGAGGGTTATCGTCTCGCAAAGCTCTATGAGGAGCATGAGCAGTTGGTGGTGATCCAGAGGAAGTTGCGTTTGGAATTGAGTCGATTTCAGGATCCGTCGCTGCTCGAGGAGCTGGGGAGCAAGGAGTTCCAATTAGGTCCGCCCAAGTCGGACCAGAAAATCATCATGCGCTGACATTACCGGAATAAAGGGGCTACTGGTGGAAAGGCGCAATGCGAGGAAGTTCCTGAACGCGCGTTACTGGTCCTGTTACTTCCTCTTCAATCTCTTGATTTTGAGTGGTTTCTGCATTGTTCTCTGCAAGTCTTTTCATTTGCAGATCCTGCAGTACTCGGTGTGGTTAGACAGGGCCAGAGGACAGGCGGAAACGACTTTCAAGGTTCCTACCTTGCGGGGTTCCATTTTCGACCGTCACGGCCGACTATTTTCATATTCAGTGCCCCAGAGATCCCTTTTCGCCGATTGTGAACTGATCGAAGACCCTAAACAGGTGGCGGGCAAGCTTTGTATGGTTCTTGGTGAACCGTTGTGGTCGATGAATCGAAAGCTCGCGTGCAATCGGCATTTTGTATGGCTCAAGAGGCACCTCACCGATCAGCAGGCCGCTGCGATTGAAGGAATCAAAGGCCGAGGTCTGCAGCTCGTCAATGAATACAAGAGGTTTTATCCGTACAGGCAGGTGGCTGGTCAAATACTGGGTTTTGTGAATTTGGACGGAGTTGGACTGGAAGGGGTCGAAAAGGCTTTTGACCAGGTTTTGAGAGAGAACTCCAAAACCGTTGGCCAGTTGCGCGATGGGATTAAAAAAACTTTGTGGCTGGGCAACGAGTCGATCCCTGAGGCAGGGGAGAGTTATGGCGTCCGTCTGACCATTGATGCTTTCATTCAGTACACAGCAGAAAAAGAGCTCGAAAGGGCGATGTTGCAATACCGGGCGAAGGCGGGTGAAGTGGTCGTTCTGGACCCGAGCACATCGGAAGTCCTTGCCATGGCCAACTGGCCCTTTTTTGATCCAAACCTTGGGGATAAGAAGAATGCCGAGTCATGGCGAAACCGGGCAATAACCGATTCTTTTGAGCCAGGATCGACGTTCAAGGTGTTCTTGGTGAGTGGAGCTTTGAATGAAGGCGTTATCAAGGAGCGAGACCGCATTTTTTGTGAAAACGGAAAATGCAGTCTTGCGGGCCATACTATCAATGATGTACACCCTTACGGGTGGCTCACGATTCCCGAGGTGGTGAAGTTCTCGAGCAACATTGCGGCGAGCAAGATTGCGTTCCAACTGGGTAAGGAACGTTACTATCGCTATATTCAGGGGTTTGGTTTCGGATCAGAGACGGGAATTTTGTTGCCCGGAGAAGTGGAAGGACTCCTGCGTCCAGCGAAGCGATGGCGTCCCATTGACCTGGCGAGCACGGGTTTTGGTCAAAGCATTGGGGTGACTGCGCTGCAGCTCACCTTGGGGATTGCCACGATCGCAAACGGGGGAATCTATACACCGCCCCTGATCGCCCGGGATATTGTGAATGCAGCGGGGCAATCGGTTCAGAAGTACGAACAGAAACCGCTTCGTCGAGTCATCCAAGAGAAGACCGCTCGGCAGATGTGTGATATGATGCGGTCTGTCACGGAAGAGGGAGGTACAGGAGTCAAGGCAGCTCCTGAAGGATATAGCGCTGCGGGTAAGACAGGGACGGCACAGGTCCTGGATTCGGAAACAAAGCACTACGCTGCTCATAAATACACTTCCATATTTACTGGCTTCATCCCTGCAGACAAGCCGCGTCTGGTGATGACCATCGTTGTTCATGAACCTCACGGGGCCATTTATGGAGGGGTCGTTGCCGGGCCCGTTTTCCGCAATATTGCTGCCAAGGTATTGCCGTATCTTGGAATTCCCCCCGCCTTGAAAGAGGTGAATCCCTCTGCACAACCGCGTCTTGTGAAAGCACCATCCCGAGAGGGGACAAGAACCAGTCAAGTGAAGCAAAACGCCTCGATACCCGGGAATCGCTCGCCGAAAGGAGGAGATGGAACCTCCAGGCTGCTGACGCAAACGGGCAAGGGGTTGAGTGGGGAGATGCAAGACCGAAGGGTGGCAAAGCCGGTCGAAAAGACGACGCGGCATTCGAGTGCTCAGTCCATGCCGAAGGCTTCAGTGGAGCTCGTACTGAATGAGGCCGACGAAAGGGGTCGGATGTGAGGAAGACGGCGTGGTCCGGCTTTGCACTATCAAGAGAGGTTTCTGTGTAATGAAGGCTGGAGTCCATGGGTAAGATCCTGGAGACCTTATTGGAGGGGGTTGAAGTGATCGAGGTGCATGGTAACCCCCGGATCATCATAGGAGGACTTGCATACGACAGCCGTCTTGTGAGGGAGGGAGACCTCTTCGTGGCCATTCCCGGCACGAAGGAGGATGGGAATCGTTATGTACAGGATGCCATCCGCCGGGGCGCCGCAGGGGTGATAACTGAGAACCCCGTTGGAGACAGAAGCCGAAAGACCTTCGTAAGGGTTGTCAACAGCCGGCATGCTCTCGCCGCCCTTTCAGCAGGTCTTTACGATCATCCTTCTCGGAAGATCACCCTGGCAGGTGTAACGGGAACCAACGGTAAGACGACCACTACTCTCCTATTGGAGAGCATCTTCCAAAACGCCGGCTATTCAACCGGTGTCATTGGAACGCTCGCTTATCGATGGGGAGACAGGCGGCGGAATGCTCCCATGACAACCCCTGAGTCCCTGGACCTCCAAGTGCTTTTGAGTGAGATGGTTGAGGACGGGGTTTCCCATGTGGTTATGGAAGTATCCTCCCATGCTCTTGCGCTGAGCAGAGTGAGAAAATGCGCTTTCGATGCCGCAGTTTTCACCAACCTGTCTCAGGATCACCTGGATTTCCATGGCAGCATGGAAGCCTACTTCGAATCGAAGCGCCTTCTTTACAAGGACTGTGCCGGTTGGGGGGGGAAGTCCCTCGTGAGCGTCATCAATATGGATGATGCCTACGGGAGGCGACTGGCCGAGGAAATAGGATGCAATCTCTGGAGCTATTCCATTGCCGGCGTGGATGCCCGAGTTTGGGTGAAGCATGCGGATCTGAAGAGGTCAGGTATCGACGCGACTCTTGGCGGGGCAGGCGGTGATATGAGGATTCATTCACCCCTTCTTGGGCGTTTGAACCTGTACAACATTCTTGCCGCGGTAACCGCTGCACTCGGTCTGGGTATTTCGAGGGAAGCCATCGTGGAAGGAGTCCGGTCGGTTTCCCTGGTGGACGGCAGACTGCAGCGGGTTCCCATTCCTGCCGCATATGGTTTCGACGTAGTCGTTGACTATGCACACACTCCTGACGCCATGGAAAAGAGCCTCGGTTGCCTGCGGGAAATGGCGGGGGGACGTCTCTTGGTGGTTTTTGGCTGCGGAGGGGACCGTGATCGGGGCAAGAGGCCTCTCATGGGGAGGGTCGCGGCGAGGCTGGGTGATCTCGTGATCCTGACGAGTGACAACCCCCGCACGGAAGTGCCCGAGAAGATACTTTCCGACATCGAGCCGGGCGTTATCGCGGAGGGGCTCCCTTTGGTGAATGCCGATCCCGATGAACGAGCCGAAAGGGGATACACCATCGAGGTGAACAGAAAGCGGGCAATTGAGCTTGCCCTTGGGTGGGCTCGTCCGGGAGACACGGTGTTCATAGGGGGGAAAGGCCATGAGACCTACCAGATCATAGGAGTTCAGACTTTTCCGTTCGATGATCGGCAAGTTGTTCGGGAATATTTCGAGAACTGCGGATCGCATGGGCAGCAAGTGGCCGTGGGGACATAGGAAGATGGCCTGGACGGTTGCTGACACAGTCAAGGCCACTGGAGGGCATTTGCTTCAGGGAAGCGGGGAGACTCCTCTCGCCGGGTTTTCAACGGATACCCGGAGCATCGAGGCGGGTGCCTGTTTCTTAGCCCTTGCGGGAGAGCGCCACGACGGTCATGCCTATATCGGCGACGCGCTGAGCAAAGGGGCTGCAGGGGCCATTGTGCAAATAGACAAGGCCGCGGCTCTGGTACCATTTCCACAGGATGCAGTAATCATAGGAGTTCCAGACACCCTTCGGGCGCTGGGAGATCTTGCAGGAGCGCACCGCAGGCGATTTCGTATTCCCCTGGTGGGTATCACGGGAAGCAACGGCAAGACGAGCACCAAGGAAATGGTTGCGGCGATCCTTTCACAGGGGAAACGGGTACTGAAAAACAAGGGGAACTTCAACAATCTCATTGGAGTACCTCTTACCCTCTTGACTCTCGAATCGGATCATCAGGCGGCAGTAGTGGAAATGGGCATCAATGTGCCGGGAGAAATGTCACGACTCGTGGAGATCACTCAACCGGATATCGGTCTCATCACCAATATTCACCCTGCACATCTGGAGGGGCTGTGTTCCGAACAGCAGATCCTCGCGGAGAAAGGAAAATTATGGGAAGGTCTGGGAGATAAAGGTCTTGCTGTTGTCAACAGAGATGATGAAAGGCTTTGGGTCTTTTCCCGTCGCATCGCGGCGCGTGCCATCGTTTATTCCATGAGGGACGGTTCCGCGGAAGTTGCACTGACTGGTCCAGTGGAGATGGGGGAGGGGAGCAGTGTATTTCGCCTGAGGATCGGTGGAAAAACAATGAGCGT
>JAAYUJ010000269.1 GCA_012517775.1 Deltaproteobacteria bacterium | reverse complement strand
GCACCCGCCCAGAGTGCCTTGGCATCCTCCAGTGTCTTCATCTGGAGATAAACATTCCTCTCACTCATTTCCGTCATTCTTCGGACTCCCGGAATTCACGCTGAGATGAAGATTTTTGGGAAATCATTCGCAAAGAACACAGGCCCGGATTCTATTCCCGACTCATGGATGTCTGGCATTGAAAGAAGACCCGACCTCATTGGAACTCTCTTTGGTCCCTTTCCCAGTCACAAACACACATCGAACCTTCAGAGCACCGCTGTTCTCCGGAACCCGAGCCGCTCCCAGAATTCCTTTCGAAATCGTCTTGCGGTGCTCAAGTTGACCTCCGCCACATGAATCTGTTCAAGGTCATCGAGCTCGACCCTCACCCAGTCATCTATGACATCAAGGCTTCTCACCCACCGCCGAAAATCGTGCTTGTCGAGCATCCGCGGAGGATGGATCACAAAGCTGTGCCCCCCATGCTGATGAATTCTCCGATTGTTGATCAAAGCGTTGTAATCAGCCGTATTGACCCCTACCACAGGCATGAAATTGTCAAACGCTCTCACCAGGGTCCCTATCCTGGAGTGTCCCCGCAAAATTGGGAAAATGCTGATATTCACGAGCAAGTCAGCCCCGAACTCCGTCAGCTGTTTTGCAGCCTCAGGTTGTCCCCAGAGATCCACACAAACCGGCATTCCGATCTTGCCGAAATCTGCGGTAAAGACGCGGTAACTCCCGTCTCCGGGGAAAATGCCGACCTCGTTTCGTTCCAGCGAGGTGACATTGTTCTTCCGCTGGCGCCCCAGGAGACGACCGGATCTGTCAAAGAGGGTCGCCGTATTGTAATTCCTTCCTCCCTCGGTTTCGACCAGTCCCACCACTACGTAAGTGTTGAGCTGTCGGGCCGCCGCCGCAATCTCTTTGTCCCCATGGTAGGGGAAATACTCTGGAAACACAATCAGGTCCAATTCTTCACCGCGACATTTCTCCAGGAGCAGGAGAGCATGTCCCAGATTCCTCGGATCGTCAAAAGAAGGATACGGCTTGGGCTGAACCAGGGCGACGCGGATGTTGTCTTTCATCACAATCCTCTTGAAAGGGCTATGTGCTGTTAAGCAATCTGGCTATGATCTCCGCAATTTCGTGGACTCTGATCGGCTTTAAAACAAACTCGCGAACGCCCATCTCCTTAATCTTTTCCTCAGAGACCGCCTGGCTGTACCCGCTGCAAAGGATCACCGGAATATCCGGGCGTATCCGGAGCACCTCTCCGGCAAGTTCCAGCCCAGTCATCTTCGGCATGGTATAGTCCGTGATGACCAGGTCAAACTCATCAGGCCGGGCTTCAAAGCGTCCCAAAGCTTCCACACCATCCCGGACAACCGTCACTTTATAACCCAGACTCTCCAGCATCTCCTGAGCCAGCCGAGTCAGGGCCTCTTCGTCGTCCACAAAAAGAATGCGCCCATGACCTTTTGTAACCACTCGGGATTCCATGTCGCCAGGAGCCTCAGCACTCGCAACCTTCGGAAAAAAGACGTGGAACACAGTCCCCTCGCCTTTTTCACTGAAAACCCTGATGAAGCCTTCATGTCGCTTCACGATTCCGTGGACCACGGCAAGACCCATACCCGTTCCTTCAAATGGGTCCTTTGTAGTGAAAAAGGGCTCGAAAATACGCTCCAGGACATCTTTCTCCATTCCATGTCCAGTGTCCCGAACCGTCAGGCGCAAATATGGACCGGGCTTCAAGTCGGGCTCGGGCGGCAAATCAGCGACATCCAAAACATCTTCGGCCAGCTCCACCTCAAGCACACCACCGTTTTCCTTCATGGCATGCGCAGCGTTTGTACAGAGGTTCAGCATTACCTGGTGGATCTGTGTCGGATCGCCCATGATGAGACAGTCCGGGCCGATACCGATGGTTTTGCGGATTTCAACCGTTGCAGGCAGGGAAGCACGAAGCAGTTTGAGGGCCTCCTTGACACTGGATGCCATGATGAGAGGCTGTCTTTCCTGTTCTCCCCGGCGGCTGAAAAGGAGTATTTGTCTCACGAGATCCTTCGCCCGATTGGCAGCCTTGAGGACTTGATCGAGGTTGAGCTGGGCAAGACTGCCTTTGGGAATCATATTGAGGGACATTTCCGTATACCCCATGATAGCAGCCAGAATATTGTTGAAATCATGAGCAATACCACCGGCCAGAGTTCCAATGGCTTCCATCTTTTGGGAT
Organism: Deltaproteobacteria bacterium; assembly: GCA_012517775.1. GTDB lineage: Bacteria > Desulfobacterota > Syntrophobacteria > Syntrophobacterales > Syntrophobacteraceae > JAAYUJ01. Next base: position 869 of record JAAYUJ010000269.1, on the reverse strand, counting down.
TGACGCAACTGCTTCTCCAGAAGTATTTCATTGGTTACGTCGCGCTGAACCGATGCAAGACCGACAATCTCCCCGGAGATCCCCCGGATCGGAGAAAATGTGGCTTCCACTTCGTAGTTGCCTCCTTGTTTCGTCTTGCCGGCAAGATGGCCCCTCCACGCGTCCCCCCTCTTGAGGGTCTCCAGGAGTCCAGGTTCAAGGGGAACCCCATCGTCGTTCTTTCCGAATTCGGGCAGGAGCGTCCCGATGACATCCCCGCGCGTATAACCCGTGGTCTTTTCAAACGCCAGGTTGACATACTGGATGCAACCTTCAAGGTCGGTTAGGATCACCAGTTCCGAAGCCTGCTCGATGACTATCGCAAGTCGCGCTCTTTCTTCCTCTGCTTTGAGTTGATCTGTCACGTCTTCAAAACAGAAAAGAAATCTTCCCTTTTCCACGGTCACAGAGCGCACTCGGGTCATCTTGTAACGGCCGTCCTTGCATCGGACTCTGACCGTGTGGTCCTCGGCCACACCGGTTTCCGAATGATCCAGGAGAAACTTCTGCCATTCCTTCCAGAGGCTTTCCCGGTATTGACGGTCGGCAAAGGCCTTTTTAAACCACCTCTCTTCCGTCGGAATATCGGACAGCGTGTACCCAAAGACTTCAACGAAGCGAGGATTCAAGTACTCAATCTCCCCGTACTGGTTGCGCAGAGCAATGCAAAAAGGGGCGAATTCGGCCAGCAGTCGAAAGCGTTCCTCGCTCTCAGAAAGCTTTGCCTCGGTAACCTTATGTTCGATTACCTCCAGTTGGAGTTGCTGATTTGCATAACGAAGGTCCGCCATCCGCTCCTCGACCCGTGCCTCCAGCTCCTCCCTGGCCCT
>JAAYUJ010000268.1 GCA_012517775.1 Deltaproteobacteria bacterium | reverse complement strand
GATGGAGACGACCAGTCCTTCCAGCAGAATGATGATGATATTTCCCGCCCCTACGACAAGCCAGTAGGAAAAACTCCCTGCCTTTTCATGGGCCAGCACATCGGCCATGGAGAAAACCGCGGCGAAAAGTGCCGCATGGGATAGAGCGAAGGCTGCCACTCGAATGAAGGAGACGGTGTTGGCTGTAAAGCGAATGAGATCGTCGAAAAGCTCCACGATAGATTCCATGAGTTCAGTCAAGAGGCCGGCCCGGCGCAAGATCCTACCGGGATGCTCCTTTCGAACGATCAAGCGATAGATTGGGCGGTGGACGACAATCAAGGTCATGAGTCCCGCCGCAGTCCATGCCAGGAGATGAAGCTCCGTCGGCTCCACCTGACCGGTGAGGAAATACTTCATGGCCAGTCCTGCGGACATCCAGTAAAGGAGTGCTCCCGCAAGCCCTCCTGCACTGAGGAGGTTTTCATAGTCCTTCAGCCGCAGTGCATTCACCAAGTTCAGCACCAGTCCCAGGCTCACCAGGACTATCCCCAACGACAGGCTCACCTTGATGAAATAGGGGATGCTGTCCATGGGACGGAACCAAAGCGCAGGAATAACAGTCTCTAGTCCGAAGACGGTGCCGTAGAGGAAGCCGAACAGGACCGAGCTCAACCCGCACTCCATCAGAATGACTCCATAATCCATGTACTTGTAGAGACGGCGGAAAATGATATAACCAACAGCGAAAAGAACCCCGCCCTGACCGACGTCACCGAACATCATCCCGAAGAGGAGCAGGAAGCTCAGTGCAAAAAGGACAGTGGGTTCAACTTCCCTGTAGCAGGGTGTTCCGTAAAGGCTGGTAAGCTTCTCGAAGGGGCTGATCAATATGGGGTTGTTGAACAGGATCGGGATCTTCACAATGCCTTCCCGCACTTCCCGCAAGTCCTCGGGAGCCACTTTCTCAAAAATGACCTGCCCTTCCGTCACCTGGGCGAGTTCTTCCCCTAATGCGGTAAAGAGTCGCTCAGGTATCCATCCGGAGATGAGATAGCTCGTGTCGATCTTGCCAAACAAGCGGCGGGCGGAAAGGATCTGGCGTGCAGCGATGATCTTCTCCCGAAGGGTCAGGATCTCCTGCGCGAAAAGCTGTCGCAGTGTCTCCCGCTGCCCCGAAAGACTCCTGACCTTCTCCTCCAGCGTTATGATAGCCGACTGGAGGTCACTGATGAGTGCGTCCACAGTTCCAGTCGCTTTGGGAGGAATGTCGATGGATTCGAAAAGCGCCCCCTTTAGAGCTCGCTCCAGAACATGCCGGTCTTTCATCAGGCCGAATACCAGAATCTCGGACTGTTCCTTTGCGCTGCCAAGCTCGATGATGGCATGATGCACCTGAGAAAGACTCTCCTCGAGTGGCTCCAACCCCTGAGCCGGCGCCAGTCCAATCATCCAGCATACGAATGTGCGGCCGGACAGCCTTGTGAGATCGAGATCGCCGGGGAGCAGTTTGAACCGATCGACAAGCGTTTTCTTCTCTCGCAGGGTTTCTTCCGCAGTCCCCAGTTCTCCCAGAGTCGATTCTACCTCCTTTCTTATGGCTGCAAGGCGCTCTCTAACCTTGTAGACTTCCTTCTCCGGAATGACGCGTTCCTCCGGGAGAACGCGTTGCCCCGGGACAATCCCATGGGGGCGAGCCTGTAAGGTGTCAATGGTTCCCTCCACTTCGCCAAAAAGAGCTTCATACTCTTTGAGAAGGTTTCCATCAGTTTCGGCGGCGTAACCGAGATGTCCAAGATACGTCTCGTCGATGCGAATCAGATGAAGCAGCTTGAATTGGGTCAAGACCGCTGTAGCTGAGGAAATGAAGGGCTCAGGAACCTGCGCCGTGATCCTAACCAGCTTCTCGGACCTAAACACGCATGCCCCCTTCCACCGGCAGGCTGATCCACTCAATCAGACTTTCGGCTGTTGCTTTCATCTGCAACGCTGAAAGGAGGCGCTCCAGGGACTTCACCTCGATCTCCTTCAGGAGGAGGTAAGACATCGGCAGCCCAACCTGAAAGGGGTCTTTGCGGAAAGCCCTGAGGAGTTCCCCGATATAACGTTTCTCAAAAAGCGTGCGCATCTGCTCCCACCGTTCGGCGTAACGGAGAACCTCACGGTAGGGAAGCGGCAGCAACTCGATAAATGTGGGTAGATCCGCCGCCCTTGCCAGCCTCCCGAGATCCCGAAGGTTTAACAGATGCCCGCCCCGCAATGTGCAGTTTATCGCCTCCTCTGGGGAGAGGCCGTAGAAGTGGCGAAAACGAACCAACCATGAAAGATTGACTCCATCAATCATTTCATCCAGCAGTACTTTTGCCCATCGCTGGTCGATCCCTCTGACATCCTTCAGGCTTTCCCTGATATAATCGAAAGTAGCTCGATCGATGGCCATCTCCAGGGGAAACAGGCTTCCTTGAGCGTGAAACTGAGGCAGAGCGTGCACCAGCGCTGTATGGAAGTGGGTGGGATGCAGGATTTCCACAGCCGCCGTCACATCCCGAAGTCGCAGGATCGCTTCCACGGGCAGGCGGGAAAGGGCTCCCATCTCATACAGCACCATCCGAATCTCCGAGGAGCTCCGGCCTTGCCACAGACCCCGTAGAATGGTCTTCAGATTCTCAGCCTCGTAGCGCGAGAGAAGGCCCCGCAGCAACTCAGAACCTCTCGTCGGCAGCGATCCCATGAGCCTGCGGTAGTCCCGGAAGAGCTCCCCGTATAGAACAGGTACGACGGTCCCGGCATCGTGTGACGCGCCCCCGAGGTTGGATATTGCCGACGCATAGGTGGTGCCTCCAAGGTACCGCATCACGTCGTCGAGGCTTTTCATCCTCAGGAGATAGTGCCAGTCCTCGGCACTCAAAAGTGTACCCTTCATGGCCCTTGTCCTGGCCTGGCCAAACGAATACCGAAGTACTCTGGCAATCAAGTGCCTGTCACTTTCTTGAGAAGCGCCTCGATGAGGTCTTCACGAACCTGTTGCTGGCGAGCGCGCAGCTGCAGGAGGTACGCATCGGCTTCGGCGCGCATCTTTTGGGCCTTGGATTCAGCTTCGGAAAGGATTGCCCGCACCTGTGCCTCAACCGCAACAGCCAGCTCGTCCCTTCCCGAAGCTGCAATGTCGTCGGCTTCCCGCCCGGCGTTGCCCCTGATCCTCGCCGCCTCCTCACGGGCCTTCTCCACGGCCTTCGCAGCCGCATCATCAGCTCGAATGATCTGCTCAATTTCCGCTTTCATAAGGCAAGTAACCCTGATGCTTACATGAAAGCAACATCCTGTTTTTTTAAAATAATTATAACATATCCGACCAATTCAAGAACATAGCGATCTTTCTCGACAGCAACACCGCTTCAAAGCCGGTTGGGAAGGGAGAATCACCTGACCCATGTGGAGACACTGCTCAGGGGAATCTCGCTCAAATGTCCTGGAACCGGTTGCCGCTAAGATCCTCCTTGATCCCCAAATGGAAACGTGCTTTGATTACTGTGAAAGCCAATCTTGACCGCAGTCTGGACTTCACCTCCCGACTGGATAGCATCGGCCGTGGAAACTCGACTTGTTATTTGAATTGTCGGTGGTGAGCCGTTTGTTGTCCTAATTGCTGTTGAGGTGATCCTGACCATGAAGGAAGCGGTCTTCAAAACTGCAACAACCGGATGCAATGTATGGAAGAAACCCTCAAGACCCTCGCAAAGATCAACGCGAAACACTTCAGCGCTCAATTGGATACCGTCCGTCTCCGAACGGGAAGGATCACCGAGAGAATCAAGATCGACCACCCCGAGGCCGCGGCAGTCGTCCCTTTTCTAGACGCGCAACGCATCCTCATGGTTCGGCAGTGGCGTTATGCCATCGCCAAGGAAACACTGGAAATTCCTGCCGGAAAGGTGGATCCCAAAGAGGACGTTGAAGTGTGCGCCCACAGGGAACTCATCGAAGAAACCGGACACTCCGCAGCGCGGCTCCTGCCACTTTTCCAGTATTATCCAGCTATTGGCTATTCAAATGAGATCATCCGCATCTATGCCGCCTCCGGGCTCCTCAGGGTCTCGGAAAGGGAGGATGTCGACGAGATTTCCCAGGTGGAAATCGTCAAGCTGGCGGAAGTCCAGGACTTGATTCTACAGGGTGTCATCCAGGATGGAAAGACAGTGATCGGTATTTCCATTTTCCTTGCCAGACAGCAGCGTGGCGAGATTCCCCTGGATTTTTTTGCATAAGGTCCCCATGATGAAGATCCCCATCACACGGCGCGGCTACCAATGCCTTCTGAAAGAGCTTGCCTATCTGCGCCGAGTGGTGCGCCCCAAGGTCCTTGAGGAGCTTCAGGATGCCCGGGCGTTCGGCGTCAAGCATGAGAACCAGCAGTACGTGCTCGCACGGGAACGGCACCTTGTTTTGCAGAAAAAGATCAACGATCTGGAATCGAAGCTCGATCACTGTGAAATTGTGGTGGGCCGCAAATTCTTCTTCAAACAGGCCTGCTTCGGAACCGTGATCGTCATTCAGAACTTGGACACGGGGGAAGAGCAGGAGTACCAGTTGGTTGGACCTTACGAATCCGATGTGCAAGATGGAAGGCTATCCGTGGAATCCCCTGTGGGCAGATCCATGCTGGGTCGCTTCGAAGGGGAGGAAGTCGTCGTCGATACCCCTTCCGGGATGCGTATCTACCGGATTCTCTCGATTAAGATCTGATACGTTTCCCCTGGTTCTGCTGTGTTACCTCGCCGCAAAATAACCTGCGCCGCGCACAAAGGCCGGATGCCAGCGTGAGTCTTCTTATGGATTCAGTCGGTGTGCTTGATGTGCTGTTTGCTCCACTCTATCAGCTCAGCGAAGGTAGTCCCTTTGGGGAAGAATTCGACTACCCCCATTTCCTTTATTCGAGGTATATCGTCTTCTTCCAGAAATCCCCCTGCGGAGACCTGGATGTGTGAAAGGTCTTTTTTGGCAAGCAATTCAAAGAGCTTCGCGAAGTCCTCAATCCTGGCTCCCGGCAAGGTTGTGACGCCTATGTGATCCACCGACTCCTGAAGAGCTGCGGTGACAATCGCATCCGGATCGTGCATCGTTGTGTAGATCACCTCAAAGCCTGCCTCGCTGAATGCTCTTGACAGCTTCAAAAGAGCATCCTCATGGCCTTCACCGAACCTCGTCATCAAAATCCTGACCGCTTTCTTGCCCATGATCGGCTCTCCTTCCGGGTTTTGCGTGCACTGCCAACTTTCCTGAGCAGGCCGGCTCGTTGGCTCCACGCTCTGGAACTCAAGGAGTTATGGGATCAGTCGAAACAGACGGCTGCACCAAAGAATGGAGAAGACGCATGCATGGTAGCGAATAGGAAATCAAAGAACAAGAAGTGAATTCGAGTTGAAGAAGAAGTAGACAGGCAATCCGCATCCATCAACCGCTTGTCTTTGAATCGCTCTCATCCGGTAACCTTTGCAGGCAAAGGGGAAAAGGCTACTTGACCGCAGTCCCTGAATCCCCAATCACCTCCCATAGCTGGAATGAAGACGTCTTGAGTCGGGTAGGCTTGAAATAGCGCACATCAGCCATGCGCAAAAAGAAGAGCTTGTTGAAGACGGACTCGAACACATCAGGTGAGCACAGGACTCCCCATCCCGTGGAATGGTCGACCTGAAAGACCAGCCCATCACTGGAATAGTTCATGGACAGCCACTGGTTTCCATCGAAATAGACGACACGGGAAATCACAGAAGAGGCGTTCCCTGCCGCAAACATCCCTTCCTCCATGTCGAGTGTAAAGGGCGGCATGCCTGAAAGGTTTTTTCCTTCCTGCTTCACCTGTGAAAAAGACCGGAAAAAGGGGTGCCTCCCGTCCCGTGCCGCCGGGTCCCAGGAGCCCAGCCAGTACCACCAGTAACTGGTGCCGACGAGGCGTTCATCCACCAGCAGATAGACAGGTCTTCTCATTTCCTTTGGGGGAAAAAAGAATGGAAGCCATTTCTCTTCAGGCTCAAGTTTCGCTTTCCGCAACAACTCCTTGCACTCTTCAGGACCTGCGGCCATGATCTCCTTGATCAGCGCCATTCCTTCAGGCACACTGCCAATCCTGTCGTAGACCGTCTGGAAGCCTTCCAGACCACGAGCCACATGGAAATGCATCCAGTTGGCAGCCTGCCTGTATGAGGGGGTCACAAGGGGAAAGGCGCCAACTACGGAGAGTTCTCCTCCATGATAAGCTCCGTCACTGATTGTGCCTCTCCTGCTCCAGTACATCACGGGATAGCCGTGGTCCCACCAAGCCCATATCACACTGTCGGGTGGCGTGTCTTCACCGGCCAGTGAGAGGCCCTCTACCACCCTCGGCGGCTCAACAGGTTGATACCTCGCCCCAAGGAACATCACGGTGACACTCCAGACTCCATGGACGAGGCAGGCACACGCAAGACAAAAGACCACCCTCCACACCCACTTCCGCGAGCCTCCATAGGCGAGGGACCACAGTACGTTGAAGAAATGACCGGCACCCAGAGCGATAACCGGTGTGAGAAAGACGGCGAATCTCTTTGCATAGAAAGTCAGGATCCCGAGACCAATGGGAACGATCAGCTGGATTCCATAGGGTGGGTTCTTCAATAGAAAAAGGCCAAGGCCCGTCACTCCACAGGCAAAAATAAACCAGTTGCCCGCGGACAGGGCCATGAGCCCTTCAAAGGACACCCGCACCTGCTCTGAAATAGTGAGACCGATATTGGGGAAATGGGGGGCTTCAGCTTTGGAAATATAGAGGAACAGTCCCTGGATGACATGCAGGAACCTCTCCCAGAAAGATATC
>JAAYUJ010000267.1 GCA_012517775.1 Deltaproteobacteria bacterium | reverse complement strand
CCGGACGGAGGAGATGGCGGGAAGGGAGGTGACGTCATTCTGGAGGCTTCGGGGCAGAAGCATACGCTTCTCGATTTTCGATACCGTCGCCTTTTTCATGCTGCTTCCGGAGCTCATGGACAGGGAAAGAACCGCCAAGGCAAAAGCGGCGATAATTTGATTCTCCAGGTTCCTCCGGGGACTCTCGCAAAGGATCCGATAACAGGTCAATTGCTTGCCGACCTCACCGTTCCCGGTGACCGGTGGATTGCTGCGAGAGGAGGTCTTGGCGGGAAAGGAAATGCCCACTTTGCCTCTTCTACCCACCGGGTTCCGCGCTTTGCGCAGGAAGGGCAGGAGGGAGAAGATCTCGAAATCCTGCTGGAGCTGAAGCTCCTTGCTGACGTGGGTCTTGTGGGTCTTCCCAATGCAGGAAAGTCCACTCTGATTGCAGCCGTATCTGCGGCAAGACCTAAGATTGCGGATTATCCTTTTACTACCCTGGTTCCCAATCTTGGAGTCGTTCAGTTCGAGGATCAGCCGCCCTTCGTGATGGCGGATATTCCCGGCCTCATTGAGGGAGCCCACAAGGGTATGGGCCTCGGAACCCGTTTCCTGCGCCATGTGGAACGATGCCAGATCCTAGTGCACCTCATCGATATCAGTCAAGTTTCGGGAGACGACGTACTCGGCCCGTTTCGAAGGATCGAGCGAGAACTGGCTCTTTACTCGTGGGAAATGAAGAAGAAGCGGAGGGTGATCGTCCTCAACAAAGTGGATCTTGCTTTCGACTCTGCTGAATTGAAAACGATAATCGACGCCTACCTTGAAACCGGCCATCCCGTTTTCTCTATCTCGGCCCTGAAGAGAATAGGTTTGACGGAGTTGCTGCAATACATCTCGAGACTGCTGGTGGAGCCTGCATCCAGTGGTAGGGATTACTCCGCCCTCGACAATGGAATGTGACCCGCCTGGTTTTGTGACACATGCGGCCGTGTCCATTTCCAGGTTGATTTGACTTCCTGCAGATTGGATAATACCGTGCCCTGTGGAAGCCTGATGCCGACATGGGACGAGGCGTGGTCAACAAAGCATCCCCGCTGGCAGTTCTCGAGGGTATTGACGAATATGAAATCGCTTTCATCGGGGGGTAGAACGTGCAAGTGGAGGTACCTGACAGAAAGAGTCTTCTGAAGCGATGCCGTCGTGTGGTGATCAAGGTCGGCAGTGCTGTATTGAATGGAGTTCGCGGACTCAACAGGGCAATGATCCATCGTTTGAGCGATCAGGTCCATGAGTTGCGGGAGAGGGAAAAAGATCGCAGGATTGTTATTGTGTCTTCGGGGGCCATTGCGTCAGGCCTTCGCAAACTGGGTCTTTCCGAACGACCTCGCACTATTCCTCAGAAGCAGGCCACGGCTGCTGTCGGGCAGGGAGTTCTCATGGAAGCCTGGGAACAGGCTTTTGATAAATTCGATCTCATGGTCGCCCAGGTGCTTCTTACCAGTGAAGACCTTGCCCACCGGCATCGCTATCTCAATGCCCGGAACACCTTGGAAACGCTGCTCGATTGGGGCATTCTCCCCATCATCAACGAGAACGATACGATAGTGGTGGAGGAAATCAAATTCGGGGACAACGATCAATTGTCTGCTATGATCGCCGGTCTTATCGGAGCTGATCTGGTGATCAATCTGACCGATACCGAGGGACTCTATGACGAGGACCCGAGGCGGTGTTCCTCTGCAAGACTGATCCCCGTTGTGCATCGTGTAGATCAGAAGATCCTTGCCTGTGCAACCCCCGCACCGGGGACGGTCGGCACAGGGGGGATGCTCAGCAAGATCCATGCGGCCAGGAAGTGTCTGGCCAGCGGGATTCCCATGATCATTGCCCCGGGCAGAGAACGGGATGTCCTCCTGCGCCTGTTCGACGGTGAGCCCATGGGAACACTCTTTTTTCCACGAACACGAGTCTACCAGGGCAGGAAAATCTGGTTGGCCAATCTGCCCAAGCCCGCTGGAGATCTTACACTGGATGATGGGGCTGTGAGGGCCTTGAGGGAAGGAGGGAAATCGCTCCTTCCCATTGGAATTCGGAATGTGCGCGGTACGTTCGGAGTAGGGGCGGCGGTGAGGTGTCTGGATGAAACGGGCAAGGTGATAGGGATCGGGCTGAGCAATTACAAAGCCACTGAGATTGATCAAATCATGGGACACCGGAGCGAAGAGATTGAAAGCATTATCAATTACAAGCATTCGGACGAGGTGATTCACAGAAACAACTTCGTTCTGGTCGATGAGTTGATGGAGGAAGAGGAGGAATTACAGAATGCGTGATGAGATCCTCTCAATGGGGAAGAGGGCCCGAGCGGCGGCGCATCACATGGCGAAGGCAGGGAGCCGGACAAAGGACAAAGTCCTCGAATGTGTAGCTGATATGCTTCTCCAGGAGCGAGATACCATTCAGTCCTCCAATGACAAAGACATCGAGCAGGCGGAGGCAAGGGGCCTTTCGAGAGCCAAGCTAGACCGTTTGCATCTTTCCGACAAGGTTTTGGCGGAAATGGCCGGCGGGTTGAAAGAAGTGGCGTTGCAGCCGGACCCGATTGGTGAGATCACCCGCATGTGGACCCGGCCGAATGGATTACGGGTCGGCAAGATGCGCATCCCTCTGGGGGTTGTTGGAATCATCTACGAATCGCGCCCCAATGTGACGGTCGATGCCGCCGCTCTCTGCATCAAGGCAGGAAATGCCGTTATCCTGAGAGGGGGGTCCGAAGCATTTCATTCCAATCAATGCCTGGCACGCATTCTGATGAAGGCACTCGGTCAGGCGGGGTTGCCTGAAGAAGCCGTTCAGGTGGTCGGGACCACCGATCGGGATGCGGTCCTGGACATGCTCAAGCTCGAAGAGTACATCGACGTGATGATTCCCCGTGGAGGTGAGGAACTCATCCGCTTTGTGGCTGAACACGCCAGAATGCCCGTCTTGAAGCATTACAAAGGAGTTTGTCACGTATACATCGATGAACATGTCGACATGGAGATGGCTCACAAGATATGCATGAATGCAAAGGTCCAGAGACCAGGTGTCTGCAATGCCATGGAGACGCTTCTGGTCCACGAAAATGTCGCTGCGCGGTTTCTTCCCGTAATGGGAGAAGCCTTTCGCCTTGCCGGTGTGGAACTGAGGGGGTGTGACCGATCCCGTGAATTGGTGCCCCACTGTCTACCGGCGTCTGAAGAGGACTGGTATGCGGAATACCTGGATCTTATTCTGGCTGTTCGTGTTGTAAGGACCATGGAAGAGGCCATCGACCACATTACGACTTATGGTTCACAGCATACGGAAGCGATTGTCACGGAGAACTACGCTCGAGCGCAACAGTTTTTGCAGGAGGTTCAGTCTTCCTTGGTCCTGGTCAATGCTTCAACACGTTTCAATGACGGCTATCAGCTGGGTCTGGGTGCTGAAATCGGTATCTCTACTTCGAGACTGCATGCGTTCGGTCCCATGGGAGTTGAGGAACTGACTACAACGAAATTCATTGCATTGGGAAATGGCCAGCTGAGGATTTGATTAGACGGAGAGGTACAAACCGGAGGTAACAGATGTTTCTGCAGCAGTTGCATCGGGATGCCGGTGGATGCACATCTTTCAAATTGGAGAGTGTGAGGTAATGCCTCAGCGACTGGGAATACTGGGAGGGACTTTTGATCCAGTTCACATCGGCCATCTGAGAATCGCCGAAGAAGCTGTCGAAAAACTGGCCCTCGAGAAGTTGCTCTTCATCCCTTCGGCGGATCCGCCCCACAAGACACGGAAAGACATCGTTCGATTTCAAGACCGATGGGAAATGCTCAAACTGGCAGTAGAGAGCAATCCTCGTTTTGATGTATCGGACGTTGAAAGAAGGATGCCCGGGAAGTCCTATTCAGTGCAGACCCTGCGCAGACTCCGGGAGGAAGCTTTGGCTGAGACTGATTTCTTCTTTCTTCTGGGATTGGATGCCTTTCTTGAGCTGCATAGCTGGTGGCATTTCCGGGAACTGTTTTCTCTCGCCTGCCTCGTCGTTCTGCCCCGCTCCGAATATGATCCTGGTCTCATCGAGCATTTTCTGAGACGGGAAATATCCTCTTCCTATAGCTGGGAAAGAGAAGGATCATCCTTCCTGCACCCCTCCCTGTTTCCTGTTTACTGCCTGAAGGGCACTGTGATCGGAGTATCCTCCACCCAGATTCGGAGGTTGGTTGGAGAAGGCAGGTCGATCCGATATTTGGTCCTTCCGGAAGTAATGCGTTATATAGAAAAAAATGGACTTTACACGGCATTGGCATAGGGAGAACGAAATCCCGGGGAGGAACAGCATTGCTTGAATTGGATCCTCGTTTGCAGACCTGTGAGGCAAAGGATAGAGAGCGGAAGGAAGCGCCGAGCTCCCTGAATAAGGTGCTCCTTGGCGCCACAGCCGCAGATTCCTTCAAGGCCCAGGAGATCGTGATTTTGGATGTCTCTAGATTGTCCTCTTTCGCTGATTACTTTCTCATCTGCAGTGCGAAGTCAAGTCGACAGGTGCAGGGAATTGTGGACAGGTTAGAAATGAGCCTTCGCCAGGAGGGAATCAGGCCCCTTGGAGTTGAAGGACGGACAGAAGGTCATTGGGTTCTGATGGATTATGGTGATGTCATCATCCATGTGTTTTATGAGCCGGTTCGCCATTTCTATGACCTTGAGAGTCTCTGGTCGGAAGCAGAGAGAATCGACTGGGGAGACCAGAAGGGGGAGCAGAGAACTTCTTGCGACCCCGAAAGGGGATAGGATTTCCATGAAGCTGTTTGTCAGAACCGCCGTACGAAGGAAATTAGCAGCCGCGGTGGCGATGGCTTTCTTGATGACATGTCTGGACGTGGCTCATCCTGTGAGAAGCGATGCTTTGAGTCTTGCGGAGGAAAAGGAACTCGGAGAGAAGCTGCTGGAGATGATCAAGGAAAGCATGCCCCTGATAGAAGACGGGGAGATCCTCACCTATGTTCAGTCCGTTGGAAAACGCGTGGTGGAACATGTCGGCACAACGCCTTACCAGTACCAGTTTTTTGTTGTCAACGAATCCGTGCCCAATGCTTTTGCAGCTCCCGGAGGATACATTTTCATCTATCGAGGGCTCATAGAGCTCATGGATTCAGAGGGTGAGCTTGCAGGGATCATCAGCCATGAGCTTGCTCATATTCAAGCGAGGCATATTCATCGTCGCATGGAAGAGGGGAGATTGCTCAATATTGCCAGTATTGCGGGCGTGCTGGCCGGGATCTTGCTAGGGATGAGCATGAAATCGGAGGCGTCTAATGCCTTGGCTGTGGGGTCGATGGCCGGTGCTGCAACCATGCAGTTGAAATACAGCAGGGAGAACGAAGAAGAGGCGGACCAGCTCGGCTTCAGATATCTCTGTGCTGCCGGTTATCCTCCCCGCGACATGGTAAAGGGTATGGAGCGTCTGAATCAGGGGCGGTTCGTCTCAAACACGAAGGTGCCCTCATATCTTTCCACTCACCCCGCTTTGAACGAGCGCATCAGTTATTTGTCTGACATGGTCGAAAAGGCAAAAAACAGTCCCGGGAAACCTCCACGAAGGGCGTCAGTAGGCGATTTCTCGATGATGCAAGCCGCACTTGTAGCCGACTATACCGACCCCAAGATCGCTTTCGACAGATTTGAGGCGGCTGCAAATGCAGGTGAAAGCTCTGGGATTTATGGTCTTGGGAGACTCTTTCTCCGCCAAGGAAACATAGAGGAGGCTGTTCGCTGTCTCCAAAAGGCCGCGCGCTTGGAGCCGACCAGTTCGCTTGCGTTGAGTACACTGGGAGCTGCTTATCATAAGCAGGGGCGGTATCGGGATGCTCAAACTGCTCTTCAATCAGCCCTTGTGCTCAACCCGACGGCCGCCGGTGCTCACTTGCGTCTTGCCACCATACATCAGGAACTGGGGAATAAAGATAAGGCATTGGAGCACCTGACGGAAATCAAAGAACTTGCCCCCACATTCCCTGAAATCGACCACCAGTTGGGAGTCGTCTTGGGCCAGATGAACAAGCTCGGGCCTGCGCATTATCATCTTGGTCGCTACTATGAATACAGAGGAGATTGGAAGAACGCTCTCTTTCACTATGGCAAAGCCAAGCCTCTTCTAATGGATTCGGTCGAAAAACAGCATGAGCTCGAACGTCTCTTGAAGGATCTGGAGAAGAAGAAAAACGAAGCCCAATGGAGGCAAATGAGAAAATAGCTCTTTTTCGATAGGTTATCATGCAAGATAGGCTTTGATGTGACCCGTTCGCAAGACTCCTTTGGGCGATTTTTCTTCATCGACGCAACTCAGGTCTCAGGATGTATGAGAACATCGGTCTATTGGATGTATTGCCGCCCAGAGCGCCCCTCTGATGCAACGACAACAGGGTTGATTGGAACGGGCTTGCTGTGAGCTTTTCCCCCCTCACGAACCGTGGTCCATTGTTTTGCGTGCCGTCCGGTGCTTCCAGGGGGTGGGCCACGACCGTCTGGTGTTCCTGGAACGAACGGGCGAAGATGAATGTGAACTGTCCATGCAAAGGTGATTCACGCAGGTATGAAAAAGAAGATTCTCATCATTCTCGGAGTCATAGGGTTGGTTGTCGCTGTTCTGTCGGGTTTGGCCGAATGGGTCCCTTCTTTGGACACATTCTGCGCCACCCTTTCTGATGGGTGCAAGGATGCGGCGAGAGTCACGTTTCTCTTACTCCCCATATGGATCTGGGGTATTCTAATCTACCTCGCTTTGCTACTCTCCCTTGTGCGTTTTCCTGCATGGTTTTCTCATCTGGTGGCCGGCGCAGTGGGGGTCGAGCTGACTCTCATCTGGCTCATGGCTTTCATGAATGTGTTCTGCGTCTATTGCATAGCCAATTTGGCGGTCATCCTTCTCATTCTCGTATTCTCATTCCAAAAGGAACACTTTTGGAGAAGCCTCGCCATATGTCTGCTTGCTTTCGTTGCTTCGCATCTGATCATTCCCCGTGAGAACAATCTCTATGCCTCTCCAGGTTCGGAGCCTGAGCAGGGCGATGTCCTGGCGAAGATCGGGGATGAATCCATCACCGAAGAGGATCTGGGGGTAGTCGTTGGATCCAGGATTCTTGAGTTGGAAAAGGAAATTTACAGGGTCAAGCGTGAGCAGCTGGATCAGTTGCTCGCTGAAAGGGTTTTTAAGAAGGAAGCAGCGCAGGAGGGGTCTTCCCTGGATGACTATGTCACCAAAAAGCTGGGAAGCATTCCTGTCCAGGTGACCGATGAAGAGGTGGAGGCTTACTACGAGGAAAACGAGGGTCGTTGGATCGAGTGGAAAGGGACCAGGGAGGAATTGAGGGGTCGTATCCGGAACTTCCTGGAGCAGCAGAAAAAGTATGTCGAACTGATGAAGTTCGCCAAGTCCCTTGAGGCAAGCAACGGAGTGGTTGTTTACCTCAAAGAGCCAACCATGAGGGTCTCAAAAGTCAGTATCGATGGAAATCCCTCGTACGGACCTCCGGATGCCCCGGTCACCGTCGTGGAGTTTTCCGATTATCAGTGTCCAGCTTGTCGTTCGGGCCATTCGGTGGTTGTAAAGCTCCGGGAGACCTATAAGGGAAGACTCAGGTGGGTTTTCAAGGACTTTCCCCTGAGACGACACAAGGAAGCCGCCCTTGCGGCCGAGGCGGCGAGGTGTGCAGGTGAACAGGGTAAGTTCTGGGAGTATCAGGATGTCTTGTATGGCTCACAAATAGCATTTACTCCTGAGAGACTCGAGCAGTTTGCCGGAGACCTGGGCTTGAATAATGAATCATTCAGGGAGTGTGTTCAGAGTGGAAGGCACAAGGCAAGTGTAGAGAATGATATCGCTGAAGCCAGGAGAATTGGGGTGGACCGAACTCCGAGTTTCATCATTAACGGGAGATTGGCCACGGGTGT
>JAAYUJ010000266.1 GCA_012517775.1 Deltaproteobacteria bacterium | reverse complement strand
GCGGCTGAGAGGCCTCGAGGGAACATGCGGAGGAACCTGGATAACAATCGAGAGACTCAGTAGAAGGGAGGCACAAGCATGCAGAGCACGAACCAGACGTCCAAACCCTTTATCGCCTTCATCGCACTCGCTGTTTTCGCCCTTCTCCTCAGTCGCAGCGTGGTCATAGTCAACGAAACCGATCAGGCAATCATCACTCAGTTCGGTGAATACCGCCGCACCATCAAAGATGCGGGACTCCATTTCAAGCTCCCTTTTATCCAGAGCGTCACGTATCTGGAACGTCGAACCCTCTCATCCGACGCTCTGTCCCAGGAGTACCTCACATTGGACAAGAAGCGGGCTGTGGTGGATCATGTCACCCTTTGGCGCATCACGGATCCCCTCCGGTTCTTTGTGACGGTTCGCACTGAACTGGGTGCCCGAGCCCGTCTGGATGACATCGTATTTTCGGAGCTCCGACGGGAGCTTGCGGTTCACAATCTGGAGGCGGTTATTGCGGAAGAGCGCGAGCCAATCATGGAAACCGTGGCCAAATCGGCTCGCATCCAGGCCGAGAATTTTGGAATCCACATTGTCGACGTCCGTCTCAAAAGAGTGGACCTTCCCCCCGCTGTGCAGGACAGCGTGTACAAACGCATGGTAGCGGAACGCCAGCGGGAATCTGCCCGGTACCGGGCGGAAGGTGAGGAACGAGGGGCACGCATTCGGGCTGAAGCGGAACGTGAGAGAGCTGTCATTTTGGCCGACGCAAGGGAGCAGGCCCAGCGTACCCGTGGTGAGGGCGATGCACAGGCGATTGCCATCTATGCCGGAGCACTGCAGCAAGATCCTGAATTCTACGCGTTCACCCGAAGGCTGGAAGCCTACCGGAAGCTTCTGGGGGAGGGCGATCTGTTGCTCCTCGACAAGGATGCCGATTTCTTCCGCTATCTGAGCGGTCACGTCCGACCCGAAAAGCCCCCTGCCAATTCAGGTACTGCCGCAAGCGGGATAAAATAGTCCTGTCCGCACTCCAATGCCGGGTAACAGCCGCAGGGGAGACCATCTGACGACGCCAGGGTGGTCTCTCCCTGCAATAGAAGATCTATTCCTCTCCAGGAGAGTCCGCAGGTGCACGGAAGGCTTCTGTGGCACAGGAGCAAAGGCCTGTGTCCCGCAATGGGATCAGGACTGCGGCGTCCCATAGAGTCTGGCGAGTCTCGATGGAATACCGAATCGCTTCATTGCCGCTCCGGCTGCCGCAGGCACAAGATGCTCCCATGGTTTGCCGAAAGCCGCCATTCTGCGGATGTCGGTCGACCGAAGCCCTTTCTGAGACAGGGGTCTGACCCAGAGCACCTCCGTTTTAAGACCGAGGGTACGGAATCGTTCAAGCTTTCTATTTCCCCATTCATCATAGATAGTAAGGTAGTACGTGGCGTCCGGAGGAAGATAGTATCTATACAGCTCCGGCAGGTTGATGGGGAAGGGGACAATGGAAAAGGCAGGTGCTTCGAGACCTTCTGCGAGAAGAACGTCCCTCACCATCGTGTAACGCTCAAAATAGGTCATGGGATTGGCGGCTGGAGTGCTTCGAATAGGGTCGGAAGATTCCTCGCGGGTATGGGATGGATCCGGATTTGTAATTCCCACCACAAGATGCTCACATCTGACCCTGGCAGCCATGACGTATTTGAGGTGATCATTATGAAATATTTGGAACCTTCCATGCACAACACCCAAGCTGGTCATAGATCCACCCGCAACTTACGGTCCAAATCAAGCAATTGCTTCTGCAAGAAAGCCTCCTGTCCAGGAAGGCAGGCATCCGAAGGGTCAAACCATCATGCTCTTTTTCAACAAACCTCGTTGCACTTCAGAAGCCTTCCGACCACAACCCCATTGGTGTGAAATGCAAGATAGGTGAGGCCCAGCAGCGGAAGGCAAGGCCAAAAGAGGCTGCCCCATGCGCAAAGGATCATTACAGTGCTTCTGGTTCCCTTGCTTGCGAGAGTCGGCTTCCCCATGTCGAGTCCAAGGGCTTCGGCCCTTGCCGTCGAATAACTGATCAGATTGCTCCCGACGAGGGCGAAGAACCCCATGGCCATGAGCAGCCATTGGGGAGTATTGCAGGGAACCCGCATGACAAAGACAAGGAGTCCCAGAACCATGGAACCATCCGTGTAGCGGTCCAGAACCGAATCCCAGAAGGCGCCTCCCCTGGTCTGCTTGCCTGTCATCCTTGCGTACTGGCCGTCCACTCCGTCGAAAATCTGAGCAACAGCGGCCAGGCATCCCGCGAGCCATCCCATTCCAAGAGCGAAAACGGCCCCAGCCGCCACCCCCAGGAACACCGCGAAGAGAGTGATCATCCACGGGGACAGCCATTTGACTCCGAGCAGATGAGGTGTAATCCTGGAAGAAAGATGTATCTTGATCCATTTCAAGACAAATCGGTCTGTTGGTTTGGTTTTCCATTCTTCCGTATCCATCGTCGGTTTTTCCTGCGTTTCTTCCAATCCAAGTATTCAGTTCGTCCCAACTGTTTTGTCATGCAACGCGGGGGGCGGCTTTCGAGTCCAGGCTGCACAGTTCCTGCAAGCATTCATTCCCCATTGGCGAACAGTGGAATCATAAGGGGTCCAAGAGGTCGGCTGTAATCTTCGCAACTTCTCAGTGAGTCCTGGTCACAACTGCTTCGCAGGCCGGGTTTCCACACCCGACATCTGGGCGCAAACATTGTCGGGATTGGAATCCCGACCTGCAAGACTTTCCGCGGCTGCATTCATCAAAAAGCTACGAACCCTTCGGTAACCCAATGCAAGCAGGAGCCTCATGCCTACCCCTATTCAGGCATGCACCGGGATGGCTTCTTCTGCCAGCAAGAAGGTATTATGGAAAATGAAGCCGTTGTATTCAACAGGATTGTGACCATCTTTCAGCGCACTTTGTTCCGGCCCGCCACGGCCAAGGATTCATTTCTCTCTCACTCTCCTCATTTCGAGGCATCGATGAGAACAGAGCAGGCGAAATTCAATCTCGACCTATTCTCTCAAATAAAGGTTGACATCCCATGGAAAAGCATTAAGAGAGCATTGTTCTCAATGAGTGCAATTCAGAAAGGAGATTCAAATGATTCATGTGAGTGAAACAGCTGAAAAGGTTTTACTCGAGTACTTCCAGGGAAAAGAGATTGCCCCTATCCGGGTGTTTCTCCAGGCCGGCGGCTGAAAAGGGCCGTCGCTTGCACTGGTTCTGGACGAACCAAACGATTCAGACGATGTTTACAAGGTCAGCGACTTCACCATGATAGTGGAAAAAGGCCTTCATTCCATGACGAAGGATATTTCCATTGATTACGTGAATAACGGTTATGGGGCGGGGTTCAGAGTGACGTCCGAGATGCCTGTGGGTGGTGGTGGAAGTTGTGGGGGTTCATGCAGTTGCTGATTGTTTGCAAGCTGTGAGCATCGCCTTGCGGCCATCCGGGTTCTTGCCAGCTATCACGGCGAGAATGGTGTCGGCGTCATTCAGGGTTTCAATTCCCGAGAAAGATGTATCGGGTATGCCATCGGCCCACCATGTTCATTTATCAGAGGTGATTGCCCGCGGTTCAAGAGCTTTAGTCGCGACGCGAAGAATCATGAGAACACTCCCTGATGGTCTTATTGCGATCAGGGAGTGTTTCCCAAGACAGGCGCGTTCCCCTCGATATCCTGCCTAAACCTTTATAAAGCCGGGTCCCCCCACCGACGCACTTTTTGTGTTAAAGTACGGGCTGCAGTTTTGCCGAGATTCTTTGAGACTCTTAAGGATGTCGCCGAATTGGTCCCTCGAAAAAGAGGAAGGGAAGGGATTGCCGCGAGGAGAAGGAATGGAGGAATCGGTTCAGAAAATCTTCATCTATGGGAAAAGCGAAGTAGCCGTCATCTGCCAGGCTTGTGGAAAAGTCAG
>JAAYUJ010000265.1 GCA_012517775.1 Deltaproteobacteria bacterium | reverse complement strand
TTCACGGAAGCTTTGGCAAGTCTCTCCCTTTCGAAGGGGAGTCATGGTATAGGGACTCCCTCGAAGGCAGGCTCGCCATGTCCGACATCCAACTCGATCGGGAGCGAGGGGAATCGTTTTTCAGAATATCGGCACCCCTGGTGGGAATATCGGGGCGTGTAACCAGCGTTCTCATTGCCACCGTCGGGACCCGTGCCATCCTCTCGGCCGTCCTGGGTGTGTCCCTCGGAAAAACTGGCGAGTGCTATCTGGTGAGCCGCAACGGTACTTTTCTGGCTCACAAGGAACCCGAAAGGATTCTTACCCAGAACATCGCCCAGTCTGAGAGTTTCAAGAACATATTCAGTAGCCGGAGGGAGAGAATCACCTACATCGATTACAGGGGCATCGCGGTCATCGGAAGCTCAGCCAGGGTCCATGGCACGGATTGGGCCCTGGTTGTGGAACAGGACAGGGATGAAGCGTTTCAGAGTGCGGATCAGCTCAAGGGCTACATTCTGCTAGTCGTGCTCGTCTCCACACTTGGTGCGCTCGCCGCTGCATGGCTGCTTTCCCGGTATATCGTTCTTCCCATCCGCAAACTCAGTGAGGCAGCCAGATCCCTTGCCGGTGGCAACTTTCAGGGTCTGCCGACGGTGATGGATCGAAGCGACGAGATCGGAGTATTGTACGATGCTTTTCAAGACATGGCTGCTCGGCTCCACGACCGGCAGCAGAGGCTCGAGGAGAGAGTCATCCTCAGGGAGGCTGAACTGAAGCAGACAGACGTGAGATTGATGCAAACCCGGGAGGCTGCGGCCAGGTCCCAGCAACTGGCATCTCTGGGACAACTTGCAGCCGGTGTGGCGCACGAGATTCGAACCCCTCTGACGTCTATAAAGATGTTTCTCGAAGGCATGGAAACCGACTCGGAAATGTCTCCGGATTTTGCTGAAGACCTGCGGGTGGCCATGAACCAGACAAAGCGCATGGAAGCCACCATCAACCGTTTCCTCAATTTTGCCAAGCCCCTCGAGCCGGTGTTTTCCAAGGTGGATGTGACCGAATTGGTTGAAGACGCTTTACTGGTGGTCAGGCCGAGAGCCAACCAACAGGAGACCATCGTGCGGACGGAGATCAGCCGGCCATTGCCCTCGATCAAGGGGGACAGGAAGCAATTGGGAGAGGTGCTGCTCAATCTCCTGGTGAATGCCCTTGAAGCTACCGAAAGTCGCGGTGAAATCCGGGTTTGCGTCCGAACGGAGGAGGTCATGCTGGATCGGATGGCGACACAATATGTGCGGATCGATATCGGGGACACGGGAGCAGGAATCAGGGAAGAGGATATTAACAGGCTCTTTGACCCGTTTTTCACAACAAAAGCCACGGGAACCGGACTGGGACTCTCCATGGTCTACACCACGCTGAAACAGCACGGCGGCAAAGTCACTGTACAGAGTTGCGTCGGCAAGGAAACGGTGTTCTCTGTCTTCATTCCCGCGTTATCAGGAGAAACCCTGGGGATATTCGAGAAAGATGGAAAAGATACTGATCGTTGATGATGACGAAGGGCTGGTGCATTTCCTTGTCCGCTTCTTTTCAAAGCAGGGGTACGGGGTGAGCAGTTGCAATGATGGAAAGACAGCCCTGGAATTGGTGGACCATGAGTCCTTCGACCTGATCCTTCTCGATTACAAGATGCCGGGTATGAACGGTCTTGATACCCTGAAGGCGATTCGCCGGTCCCAGGTGAGAACTCCCGTCATCGTAATGACTGCTTACGGGACGACGGATACGGCCATTGAGGCCATGAAGCTGGGGGCCTATGACTATCTCCTCAAGCCTTTCGACAGGGAAGAACTGAAGCGTCTTGCAGGGGATGCCCTCGAAGTCAATCGTCTCATGAAGGATACTGTGAGTATCCCCGGCTTCAGCACCAGGCCCCCGCAAAAGGGTACGGTCAGGATTATAGGAAACCACCGTTGGATGCAGGAGGTATATAAGCTCATCGGACAGGTGGCCGGAAAGGACGTCACCATTCTGATCACAGGTGAATCGGGAACGGGCAAGGAACTGGTTGCTCGGGCCATCTATCATCACAGTCATCGAAAGGATAAGCTTTTCTTGCCGGTCAATTGCGCCGCCATTCCCGACACCCTCTTTGAAAGCGAGCTCTTCGGCCATGAACGCGGGGCGTTTACGGGAGCAGAGCGGACCCATATCGGGAAATTCGAGAGATGTCATGGGGGAACTCTGTTTTTCGATGAAATCGGCGATATGTCCCTGTCCACCCAGGCCAAGGTGCTGCGCACGCTCCAGTATGGGGAATTCGAGCGGCTGGGCGGTACTCAGACCATTCGGGCCGATGTGAGAATCCTTGCGGCAACAAACAAGAACCTCGAGCAGGCCGTGGAACAAGGACGGTTCAGGGAGGACCTCTATTGGAGGCTCAAAATCATCGCCATTCACCTCCCCCCATTGCGGGAGCGGGTCGAGGATATCCCTGCCCTGGCGGAGTATTTCATCGGCCACTTCAACGAAGAATTCCAGACATCTGTTCGTCACATGGCCGATGGGGCCATGGAGAGGCTGAAATCCTACTCCTGGCCGGGCAATGTCAGAGAGTTGGAAAACTGTATCAAGCGGGCTGTTCTTCTCTCCCAGGGCGACGTCATCCTCGAGGAGCATTTGCGGATCGATTCGCAGGATCGCCGCCCGTTTCAGTATTCCAGCAGGGATCAGTTGCTGGCAAGTATCGAAGGCAGACTGGATGAGCTGATTCCCGATTTGCTGGAGCTCTCCAGCGATAAGATTCACGAGAGCATCCTTGACCTCGTTGAAGATGCTCTTGTGTCCAAGGTCTTGAAGCTATGCGGCTATAATCAGGTTAAAGCGGCAAGGATGCTTGGCATCAGCAGAAATACCCTGAGACATCGCATGAAGAAGTTTCAGATTTTTTCGTCCTCAAACCAGGCCTGACATTGCCAGATTGCCTGTTTTCCAGCACGGCTGTTCAGATACTGAACAGCCCGCGTCAGGCGGAATAGGCCCGGCCTCAACACAGAGGACATGTCCAAGAAGGGTGGTCATTCCGTGAACATGCTGCCACACCCCATCGCTGACCACCCCCGTTTCACTTCCGACACATCCACACTACTAGTCGAGTAATTTCAGCGTGTTCAACGGCATTCCCGGCCCTGTTCAGGGCATGGCACATCTGTTGCCTGGCTGCCGGGAGGAACCCTGTGGGATATCACTGCCGACAAGCCATGGAGGAATTCCCAGCATGAATGATTCCGGCAAGATCCTTGTGAAAGACTGGAGCGGCGACCGCCAGGAAAATCTCACCCATGAACGCGAGCGCATCAATGCCCGGTTGAGGCACTTCAGGGGTGTTGCCGCAGCGGTGATGAGCGATGCCATTGGGATCTGGGAGGAGATATGGGAGTTACTGCAGGATTCGAGGTCCTGTAAAGAGATCCTTGAGGGGCGTGGACCATCGAGTGGCCGGATGCCCGAGGACGAGAGATCCCTGCTCATGGAAAAGCTCCATCTTCTCGGCATTCATATGGAGTATGCCAGGAGACTCTGCGAGGGTTCCATTGGGAGCGAATGTCAGGATGAAGGGGAGGTCTGATCATGGGAAAACAACTCACGGTCATCACGGGCAACAAGGCTGGAAATCAATACAACATCCCTGAACCGGAGGAGAAACTGAAGCACTACCGCAATGTCATGGGAGTCGTCCTGCAGGATGCCCAGGATGCATGGAGCTCCGTGTGGGATGAACTGAAGGAAGGGGTAACCGATGGAACCGTGATTGTCCCGGCGGCTGAGAAGGGCTTCAAACCGAAGTGCGGGTGGCCGGAATTCCTGGAGAATGTCTGGCTCATCAAGCATTATTTGGATTATGCTCAGCGATTTTCAAAGGGAGATGTGTCTTCCGAGGCGATCAACTCCGAGAGTGTTATGCAGTGAAGCGAGCCGTTCATCGATTCGAGCGGGATGTACCCAGGAATAGCCGTATGGATGATATCAATGTGGAGGGAAAATAAGATGGCAGGGGAGAAGAGTCAAGATAATCCGTTCGTGGTTGCTCAGGCACAAATCACCGACTGCGCCGACATCCTCAAACTGAATCAGAGCATGCGCGAGATGCTCTTGCATCCCATGAGGGAATTTCATGTGAATTTCCCTGTTCGCATGGACGATGGGTCCGCAAGGATTTTCACTGGATTCAGGGTTCAGTACAACGACGCCAGGGGTCCTGCAAAGGGTGGCATCCGTTTTCATCCCGATGAGACCATTGACACTGTTCGGGCTCTTGCTGCCTGGATGACCTGGAAGTGCTCTCTCCTCGACCTGCCCCTCGGCGGAGCAAAGGGAGGCGTCATCTGCAACCCGAAGGAGCTTTCCCCTGGCGAACTGGAGCGCTTGAGCCGCAGTTACATCAGGGCGATCAGTCCTTTTATCGGTCCGGAAAAGGACGTTCCGGCTCCGGATGTTTATACGAATCCTCAGATCATGGCCTGGATGGCGGACGAATACTCATCCATCGTAGCAAAGAACCAATTCGGGGTGATCACGGGCAAACCCCTTCCCTTGGGTGGCTCGCCGGGTCGCGAGGATGCGACGGCACGAGGCGGTATGTATACACTTCGCGAAGCTGCCGCCAAGTTGGGGTTGGACCTGGGTAAGGCGACGATGGCGATCCAGGGATACGGAAATGCGGGCAGTTTCGCCGCCTCACTGGCTGAATCCATGTTCGGATCAAAGATCGTAGCGGTTTGTGATTCCAAGGGAGCGGTCACCTGCAGGGAAGGCGTCTGTGTCCCGAGGGTGGCGGCGCACAAGAGGACCACCCAGTCCGTCCTCCACTGTGAGGGAACCACCGATATCACCAATGACGAACTCCTGGAAATGGACGTGGACATCCTCGTTCTGGCTGCACTGGAGGGAACTCTCACGAAGAAGAATGCCGACAGGGTGAAGGCGAAGGTCATCGTAGAGCTGGCCAACGGGCCGACGACTCCTGAAGCGGATGAAATCCTTTATAAAAAGGGAATCCACGTTATCCCGGATTTTCTGTGCAACGCGGGAGGTGTGACGGTTTCTTACTTCGAGATGGTTCAAAACGCCTACATGTACTACTGGGACGAAGAAATGGTCCATGAACGGCTTGAGAAAAAGATGACGAAGGCCTATCATGAAGTCTTTGAAATATCAAAACAATATGGAATCAATATGCGGAGAGCCGCTTATGTGGTTGCGGTGCAGCGCGTTGTCGAGGCGATGAGACTGCGAGGCTGGGTATAGTTGAAAGATGAGAGACTAAGCTGTGGGATTCCGGCTCTGGATGAAGTGATCGACGGGCTGCGACTTGGAGACAATGTCGTCTGGCAGATGGACAAGCTCGACAACTATCTCCGAGTCGCGGAACCCTTCATCAGGCATGCCTTGCGAAGCGGGCGCACCGTCGTCGGGCTCCAGTTCGCTCCCCATCCGATAGTACTCGGCTTCCTGCCCGGGATGGTCGTCGAGGAGGTCGACCCCCGATTCGGTTTCGATTCCTTCAGCGCCCAGGTCAATCGCATCATCGAACAGAAAGGGAGAGAGGTTTTCTACGTTTTTGACAACCTCTCCTCCCTCGTTGCCGATTGGGCGACCGATGAACTCCTGGCGAACTTCTTCCGCGTGACATGCCCTTATCTCCATGAACTGGATACCGTCGCTTATTTCGCCCTGAGGCGTGGACAGCACTCTCACACTGCGGTTGCCCGAATCCGGGATACCACCCAGGTGCTTATCGACCTGTATCACGTCAAAGACGAGTTGTATATCCATCCTCTCAAAGTCCTGGGCCGGTATTCCTCTCAAATGTACCTGCCCCACCGTTATGCGAATGGCATTCTCGAACCGGTATTCAAGAGCGGAGACGCCTCCACTATTTCACTCACCGCAAGCAGGACCCCCCTGCGGGTTAAGACTGACTCCATTGCTCCATGGGACAGCGTCTATAGAAAGCTCGCTCAATTCCACGAGGACGATCTCGAGATCCTGGAGAAGACGAGTGAGATTCAGGCCCTCAAGCAGGAGCTGTCTCACATGATCATCGGGAATCATCCCGAATTCAAGCGCCTCTCGGAGGAATATCTCACCCTCGGGGACCTCCTGACCATCAGAAACCGCCTCATCGGGTCCGGGCGCATTGGGGGCAAGGCTGCTGGCATGCTCTTGGCCCGCTCCATTCTGCTTAAGACCCCTGGTTCCGTCGAATTCTCACGCATCCTGGAGGAGCACGATTCATTCTACATCGGCTCTGATGTTTTCTTCACTTTTCTGGTCAACAACGACCTGTTCCGGTTGAGACTCCGCCTTACCCGGAGTTCACAGATTCAGCGGGAGGAGTTCGAGAGGGTTGAGGAGCGTTTCCTGGCGGGCACATTCCCCCATGAAATCATGGAGCAATTCAGAGACCTGCTGGACTACTTCGGGCAGGCCCCCATCATTGTGCGCTCCAGCAGCCTGCTCGAGGATGGCTTCGGGAATTCCTTTGCGGGCAAGTACCGCAGTGAATTCTGTGCCAACCAGGGAAGCCATGAGGAGAGAATGGAGGCGTTCCTGCGCGCCGTGAAGCTCGTGTATGCGAGTGCCGTCAATCCGGATGCTCTGTCCTACAGGAAGCAGCGTGGTCTGGGAGAATCGGACGAACAGATGGCGATCCTCGTTCAACGGGTGTCCGGCACACGATACAAGTCCTTTTTCTTTCCGTCCCTTTCTGGTGTGGCTTTCTCACACAATATCTACCGGTGGACGGACCGAATCGATCCGGGCCAGGGGATCATCCGGCTGGTTTTCGGGCTGGGGACTCGGGCAGTCAATCGGGTGGGGAACGACTATCCCAGGCTGATCCCCGTCAGCCATCCGCATCTCCGTCCCGAAGTCGGCGCCGATATCGCCTTCTATTCACAAAGGGAAATCGACGTCTTGAGTCTTCCCCAAAACGCGTTTCAGAGCCTCTCCATCGCCGATGTTCTCGAGGATACCCACTATCCCAACCTCTTTCTGTTCCTGTCTACGCTGGATAACGGGTATGTCAACGACCCCGTCACCGCCCACCTCCCAAGCTTGAAAAACTGTGTCGTGACGTTCAATAATTTCATCAGACAGACCCCTTTCGTCAAAATAATGAAGGAGATACTGGAAAGGCTCGAATCAGCCTACGGGCATCCTGTTGACATGGAGTTCACGGCGTCCGTGGATGCAGCTCTCAATGTGAGGATCAACATTGTCCAGTGCCGCCCCATGAGGGTCCCGGGGGCAATGGAGTCCGTGCAGGTGCCGGATGACCTGCCGCGGAGCTCTGTTCTGTTCCGGACAAATCGAAACATCCCCGGAGGAGTGGTTGAAAACATACGGCACATTGTTTACGTGGATCCCCTGTCTTATGCCCGCAAGGCGCCGCCTGAAATCAGGCAGGTTATGGGGCGGATCATCGGTGAGCTCAACCGAAACCCTGAAATCGGCCGCTACCCCCTTATGATGATGGGACCGGGAAGATGGGGAAGCTCGAATATCCACCTTGGTGTCAACACAACTTACTCGGATATCAACAACGCATCCGTCCTTGTGGAAATAGCACGGGAAGAGGCGGGGCATGTTCCGGATGTGTCCTATGGAACTCATTTCTTCCTGGATCTGGTGGAATCCCAGACTATTTACCTGCCGCTTTACCCGGATGATCCCCACACTGATTTCAATGGGGATTTCTTTGCTCGTGCCCCGAACATTCTTTCGGAATTCCTCGAAGAAGCGGTTGAATTTGAAGAGTTCCTGAAGGTGATCGATGTTCCCGCCGTCACGGGGGGAAGTTGCGCCAAGGTCGTCGCGGACCCTCACACCGGCAAAGCCGTATGCTTTCTGTGGGCAGCTCAATCGTGATCCTGCCGTCCCTGATCCCCACCACCGGCGCCAATCCATGCCCTCTGCGCAGGGCGCGACTATTCAGGAGAAGGCACCGTAAACAAACCTCTGTCCTTTTTCAGCATATGGGGCAAAACAACAACAAGAAGCCGGCACGCAAATGGGCACAAAATCGACTCTAATATGATTAAGATCAGATCCGACCCTGATAGCTTTTGAAATCAATTTCCCATCAACTCCGGTCTCCCAACACCCCACTTCTATTCAATGAGCCTAAAGCATTGATTATATCTATTGGACACATTTGGCAACATTATGTATTCGGCCCAAGGAGTCCCGGTTGGGTATCTATTGTGAGGATCATAAAAGGCTCATGGTGGATTCCAAGTTGCTCGAAATAGTCCATCGATTGAGGCTTTGATGCTCAAAGCACGACGAGAGCCTTGCGAGCAGGGGTGAATGCCAAAAAGCCGCCGGTCAGACTCCGTGGCGAAGTTGAATACGATGAGGTCCACCTTGTTGCGGGGCACAACGGCATCCCCGAGGCTGCCCAAAAAAGGGGGCGCAAGGGAGACAAGCGCACCCGAGAGCCACCTGCGGCAGGGGCACCCTCGAAAAGGAGAAGTCTCCAGCCTTTGGCGTCATTCAATGATCCAGACAGGTTGTCATTCGAATGCTCGAAAACGTGAAAGGAGCAACCGTCAAACATCTGGTGCTCCAGACAATCGCCCTTGTTTCCCATGTGTTCACGGACGAGTTCGACATCTATGGGCGAATGACCCAGTGGAACAACGCCCACAGCTCCGTCTGCCATCGAGGCGGAGAGTATGTCAGAGACGAAGAAGGGGACGGTCACAGCGAGGTTAAAGTGAACACCATAGAGGGATTCTGGTCTGTTCTACACTCTTGGCTTTGGCCGCACCGAGGAATTTCCCAGGGAAGGCCCATCCATCTACTTGGCATTCTTTGAGTTCAGCCACAACGTCAAAAAACGAGGCAAGGCATTGCTTCATTCGCTCATTGAACTCCTCGTTTCATAGCAAGACGGAATCCATCACGAGCCGAGGAAAAGATTACGAGAATCCTGCTGGCTTGACCTGTGCTTCGGCACAAAGTCTACGAAAGCTGCTCAACATGTTTTGCACATCACGCAGGATCACGTGAGTGCAGGGAATTGCTGGCGCCCCCGGAATATACCTTGCTGGAGTCCCAAGAGCCTCTTGTATGCATTGCGGTCAGAGTGCAGCGACTATGATGCTCCGAAATAAGGACTAAGTGGGGCCTCAGCGCTGCTTGTTTCGCCTTCGCTGATTCGTCTTTGAAAAGCTGTGGAAACTGGTCCTGTGTTAGAGGAGGGTGGTATGAAGTCAAAAATGGCAGTCATGTTGTCAATGTTACTGGTGGGAGTGGCAGCTGCAAGTATCGTTCTGGCGGCTGAAGCCAGCAAGGATAGCACCCCGGACTCCAACGACTTTAAGATCGGCATGGTCACTCTCAGCCTGTCGATTAGTGAAGAGGAATACAGAGGGGCACAGATGGTGGCCGACAAATACCCAGGCAGAGTGAGACACATCGTTCTGCCGG
>JAAYUJ010000264.1 GCA_012517775.1 Deltaproteobacteria bacterium | reverse complement strand
TCAAGAAAGGAGCCTTACAAAGATCCAGAAATCGACTATGAGGCTCTGGTCGTGCGCCGCAACGCTCCGCGCTGGCTCGATGCCCTGCACAAATACGGATATTTGGAGCGTCTGAGAACCCAGACAGAGCCATAAGCTTTGCATCATCTCTGACTCACCCATGACTCTTGTCATGGCATCTGACAAATGGAAGGCTTGGCTCGCCTTCGCGCGCTCCAAAGCGCCCGGAGGATTTTCACGGTAATTTAATATTAGAACATATGCTGATCAGGCCACACTCTTGGCGGGTGGCAACAGCGATGTGGATGCGATGGGTCTTCACGAGACTTTGTTTCTGTCCTTGGATGCGAACTGAGGCAACTTCCGAGGAACGCCCAGCTGCGGGATCAGATGGGGCTAACGTCTGACTCATGATGGATTCATCTTTCCACGGGCTCGCATTTTGAGCCATGCGAAAGCAATGGTGTCGCCTCGCATTGAAGGACATAAATATGGCTGGAAAGAAATTTCAAGGTCTGCAAAAGCAGGAAGCAGAGACTCTCATCGCCGAACTGAAGGAGATGTACGTCAGGGTCAAGGAAATCTCCGACAAGGTGATGGCCGGTTACGGTTACATTTCAAAGCCCGGTGAAATGGCAGAGAAGCTGAACCTCATGCGAACGAGCATCAGTAGATTGAGGTTGGCACTGGAGGAGGCCATTTCACGATGAACCCAATGTGGGGGCACCGGGATCATTGACGAGCAGCGGGGCGACGCCGAGACACCCCCTGCTAGCTATTGTGTGGCATATCTTAGCACCGCGAAGAAATGGCAGGCCGTGCCGGCCAGCACAAACAGGTGCCACACGAAATGACTGAAGCGTAAGTGTTCGGCGGCATAGAACGCGACGCCACCCGTATAGGCGATTCCTCCCGCCAATAGCCACAGGATACCCGGCAGAGGCATGAGGGACAAAAGGGGGTGGACCGCGATCAGAATCAGCCACCCCATTGCCACGTAAAGGCCTACCGAAAATCGTCTGTATCGCCGCCCGGTTCCCACCGCTTCCAAAATGATACCTAGGGCCGCTAGAGTCCACACAAGGCCAAGAAGCGTCCAGCCCCATCCCCCCCGAAGCACTCCAAGCGTGAAAGGGGTATATGTGCCGGCGATGAGCAGGAAAATCGCCCCATGGTCAACTGACCGAAACACCCGTTTTACCCTGCTCTCTGAAAGAACGTGATATAGCGTCGAGGCCAAATACAACAAGATCATCGTTCCAGAAAAGACAGCCGCGCCGGTGATATCCCATGGACCCCCTCGACGAGCGGTCGAAATCGCGAGAAATGGCGTGGCAAGAAGAGCTGCAGCCAGCCCTACACCGTGACTGACGCTGTTCGCTATTTCCTCGCCGAGTGACTGCGAACGCTTGTGTGCTTCGGGCACTTGATTCACTTTCATCTGATCTCGGCTCGCTTTGTTTCCAACGCAATATGAAGCATGCAACGGCAAAACACAGGCACCATGCATGCAGGATCTTCAGCGATTGATGCCGCCTCCGGGGGACAGGATCAGAGTCATAAAAGGAGTTCGCATGGTTTTGCACCCAAAGGACTTGCTTCGTGGATCCCGAGGGATGCCCGATGTTCTCAGCAATGACTCTGCCTCTCTGTCTGTTGACTACATCCCATACGATTCCCTCAATTCCCGCGCCACTCTCCGTATCTGCTTCGATGGCTGGCGCACCTCTGCCTCCCCCCCCCTGCAAGCCCTCCTTAAATCGCCCCCCCAAGGTCCCTGGGACAACTGAAACGCATCAGAACAATGGTTGCACTGCCAAGGTTCATTCGATTATGCTCATTTGGTCCCGGATGTTCTAGACTCGCGCATAGATTAGAGTATCTTTTTCAAACTCCTCGATGATTTCATCCGTTAGTGAAGGCCTGACCTTGGGCATGAGATGCAGGACGGTCTCCGTGGTTACCCTAAAGTCATCTCTTTTCGCGATTTCCTCTTCGAAAGCGAATTGGGCAACCTGTTCGAAGAGGTACTGTATGTCCGCGGGAGTGAATCGGGAAGTCTCCTCGATCAGTTTGATGAGATCAATAGGACCTGTGTTCAGTTGAGACAAGTAGTACTCCAGTACTGTTTTTCTTTCGTCATTGTTTAAGCCGCCCACCGGTATGATGCAGTCAAACCTCCCTGGACGAAGCAGAGCTTGATCCAGTTGTCTGATGTAATTGGTTGCGCAGACAAGCAGTACCTTGTTCGCTTCATTCTTAAAGAGCGGGACCTGTTTCAGGAATTCGTTCGTAATAGACTTGTCAAGACGATCTGCTTGATCTCGCTTGCCCGCAAGCTCTTCAAACTCATCGATAAAGATCACGGCTTCTTCCAATGTCCTGACTTTCTCCATCATTCTCCGCAAGTTGGCCCCGACCTTCCCTGGGCCGTCCTCCAGTAGCATGCTGGGCGCAATTTCAATGTACCACCAGGACAAAACTCCCGCTATGGCCTTGACAAAATGAGTCTTTCCAGTGCCGGGAGGACCAAAGAAGATGATGGTCTTAGGTGGACTGACACCGTGTTTTCTGGATAGGTCCAATTCAGTGAGCGGGAGAATGATTCTGCGCTGGACCAGTTGTTTGGGGGGTTGTGAGTCGGATATGGTATCCCACACTTCTCTTCCTATGGTTTGCGCCCCCATTTCGGTGAGAATGTCTCTTCGTTTGTAGCTCATGTATTCATCTATTGCCTGGTCCATGTTCTCGAGAAAGTCGATGCACGCAGTCCGAAATCCCACATCGCGGGTAAGTTTCTCCGACAAGAGCCATTTGTGCTGAAGTATCTTGGTCCAAAGGTCCGATGCCATGTCAGGCTCAAACTTTGCCCCGCTCATCTCGAATATTTTGCTCGCACATTCTTCAGGCGAAAGAATCTCGGTTGAGTTTTTGTTCATAACTACCTCCTCCGCTACTTTATGACGGAAAAAGAGACTATCTTGAGCGGACTCTTACAACCATTGAGAAGCTTAACTGCAACAGATCCACGGAAAACAGAAATCCAACTGGAGCTGCCACAACATACAATTGCTCCGAAACACAACTGCCTTTCGGTTAAGCAATTAGAAATAGAGTTCCAACCTGTCTATATGGGTACGGTCCATTCTCAGCTAACCCGCTAATACAAAAAGAGAGTTTGGCGACAGCATATTGAAAACGAAATTCTATGGGTCATTCCTGGCATCTTGAGCATCTCTTGATGCCGGATTCTTCCGGGTCACGTTTCTTCTTCCTCTTGGAGCGCCCTTTGGGCTTTCTGAATGCCTCTCCGGATTCGGTGCTTCCTTGGCTGTGGAGTGAGCGTCTCTCGACCACTCGTGCCTGCACTGACCAGTAACTCCCACCCCGGGTCCCCGACGGCTACCTTGAAGATCACCATTTGACTTGCGCAGCGCATGTACCGGCTCAAGACCTGGAATGACCTGCACGGTCAGGTCTTGCCCGATGTAACGTTCAATGCGGTCGAGATGAGTGAGATCGCTGCGGGAAGCGAAGGAAATCGCGATGCCTGATCCTCCGGCCCGACCGGTCCGCCCTATTCGATGGACATAGTCCTCTGCGCAACGCGGCAGGTCATAGTTAATGATATGGCTGATCCCCGAGACATCGAGCCCACGGGCGGCGACGTCTGTTGCCACCAAGAGCCTGATCTTGCCGTTGCGCATGGTCTCCATGGTGTGATTACGTGCATTCTGCGTCATGTCTCCGTGGAGG
>JAAYUJ010000263.1 GCA_012517775.1 Deltaproteobacteria bacterium | reverse complement strand
GGACGAATGCCCGTTTTTGGGGAAGCTGGATGACATCCGTGTGGCGGATCTTTCCTTCATTCCCGAAAAGTATCGCCTGGATATCCACCGTGCCGAGAGAATCCTGGATCGAGCGTTGAGGCGGTGGCTCGATCATTTCAGGAAAAATGGAGGTAACATCACGTGAGCACAGCGATGCAAGAGTGAAAGCCTTTGATATTGTATGGAATAAAGACGACTTTCGGAGGTCGGTCGAAGGATCAGCACCATGTCTGGTCAAACAGAACCCGGTGATCACATCAGAAACATTGCATTGAACACTTCTTCAACCCATTAAACGCACAGATCCATCCATGTGGCATGGAGGAGCCGATGAACCTGATAGAGGAAAAGAGAGATGAAAGGCTTTGCGGCGTATGCCGGCAGAGGGAATTGTTCATTCTGTGTGATGGATGTAAGATCCCTGTATGCATCGAGTGCCTCAAATATGGGATGTACGGAACAGGGTGCGGGAACATACAACCCCTTCACCTCTGCCGGGACTGTTAAGATGATCCGGGAATCAACACGGGATAGCTACGGGTCAAGATCGTTTCGACAGGATGGGGTTTGGCTTTTCCAACAGTCTGTGAGGGACTCATGATGTCTGCTTGACAGACTGGCTTGCGTGGAGTACAAGATCTCTGAAATTATAAACATCCGAACTTGAGTAGCCGTCAGGTACCGCAAGGTTTAATAGGGAATCCCGTGAAAACCGGGAATGGTCCCGCCGCTGTAATCGGGGACGAAATCCGGGTAACCACTGTTTCGCTTCTGTGAAATGGGAAGGTGCGGAGAGTAGGATGATCCGTGAGTCAGAAGACCTGCCTGACGGGCGGTGGTGATTCACACGTGGAGATGTGCGATCACGGTCGAGGAACAAGGAGAACCAGGGTGCAATCCTCAAAGCCAGGCGCTTTGAGGTTTTTTTTTGCCGTTTGTTTGAGACCTGGCGGGGAGGCTCCAGGGGGCACTGTGCACTTGGCATAAAACGCGGATTCCGCAACGTTTCAATAGATCCAGGTGACGAGAGTCTTGCAGGTCGGGATTGGAATTCCGACCGCCTTGTTGAGAGATTACGGCATGTTCGCCCCGTCATCGTTCATCCATAAGGATGAGATTCTTTTATTGTTCGCGCCCATTTCATTAGGTTTCCCTGCAGCTCAATTTGAGCTGCGATTTTATGCATTCTTGCTGGAAGGAAGATTAGAACTTAAACGCGTCTCTATCAAACATCAGGGAGGAATTCCATGAAGAAGGGAATGGTTGTCTACATCACAGCAGGCAAGGAAGAAGCACCAACCCCGGAATCGTGCGAGCAGTTGCAGATCCCGCAGTTGCAGGATGTGTCCGCATTATGTGTGGCAACTTCCGAAGATGAGGTTGCTTATGGATGGTGGCAAATGATTACCCGGGGAATGCACCAGGTCTTATTCATGACGGCTGCTTATGATCCTGTTGTAGAGAGATTCGAACCTCATGGAAATCCTGTTCGTCTTTGGGGTTGACGAGCATGAACCGGCGTCGGGAATTGCAATTTCTCAATGAGTCCCGGTTCACGTCCGCTTCGTAGGTCAGGATTCCAATCCCCAAACCCGGGTGCAAACGCTGTCGGGATTGCAATTCCGACCTGCTTATTGACAGAGTAGCGGCAATAGACCCAGGAACATTCCCACTGTGCCAATGTGCAAATTCAGGCTGCATCCGAGTTTTCATTTACAATAAAGCACATAGACAAATGGGAAAACATCTTAGCATGCGGCAAGAGTCCACACCAATATCCAATAAAGGGGGACCGAATGAAAAGGCGATTTTGGATCATGTTCAGTCTGCTGAGTGTCATCCTGCTGGCTTCTGCAAACAGTTATGGAGCTCATGGAGAAAAGCGGCCCGAGAAAAGGGCGATCCTTCTGGCTGCTTTTGGAACCACGGTTCCCGAGGCACAAAAGAGTCTCGATCAGATGACCGATCGAGTGAAACAGGCCTTTCCAGGAGTGGAGATCCGTTGGGGTTACACGTCCAGTATCGTGAGGAAGAAACTGTCAAAGAAGGAAAAATCCTTTGATTCGCCGGAGACGGCTCTCTCAAAGCTCATGGATGAAGGGTACACACACGTGGCGGTTCTCTCCCTCCACACCATTCCCGGTGAAGAGTTCCACGATCTGTACAGGAACTGCCGATTGTTCGGGCAGATGTCTGGAGGCTTTGAAAGGATAATGGTTGCCTGGCCCCTGCTCTCCTCCCACCAGGATATGGTCAGTGTGTCCAAGGCTTTGATAAAGCACATCCCAAAGGAGAGGAAGCCGGAGGATGCCGTCCTGTTCATGGGGCACGGGAGCGAGCACCATCCCGCCGATGCCATGTATCCAGCCATGAACCAGGTATTGGGGGATATGGATTCCAACGTCTATGTAGCCACGGTGGAGGGCCATCCCACCCTGGAGGATATTTTGCCAAAGCTTGAAAAGAAAAACATAAAAAAGGTTTACCTCATGCCCTTCATGGCTGTAGCGGGAGATCACGCTCGAAATGACATGGCAGGTGATGAACCGGACAGCTGGAAGTCCGTTCTTAAGAAAAAAGGCTTCGGATGCGAGGTCGTTCTTAAGGGTACCGCAGACTATCCAGAAGTGGTGGATGTGTGGCTGGATCATCTGCGTGCTGTCTTCTCTCATTTCAAATAGCATCCGGCCGGAGGTTCTGGAGTGTTAATCGGCTTCCACCAAGTCTGAAACCTGGCAGGGATCATCTGGATTACCGGTTGCGTCATGCCTCCGAAAGCCGGAATCCAGAACCCTCTTTCCAAAAGGGAGACAACCACCAAGAGGCTTTAGAGATGACCCATGGAATGATTCTTTATTTAAGAGATGGACAGGACGATGAATTGGCCATGCCGAGTTCGGAGGAGTTTATTGATTCGGTCCAGTCGTTGGATATCACCACTGTTTGCCTGGCCACTTCTCAGGATCAAATCCTGCAGTGTTGGTGGCGACTCATAAGGGAAGGAATGCACCAGATCAGCTATGTCACGGCTGCCTACGACCCTTCAAAGGACAGACTGCACTCATTCAGCACTCCTGCCAGACTCATGGGATGCGCCTGAAAAACACTTTTCTCCTTCACCCGGGGCACGAGGAGTTATTGGCGTTGTAGTTGTGAAACCTGCTCAAAGAGTTGCGCGGATGTGACTTCCTGCGGAGGAAGGGGTGCTCCGAAGACCACGGAAATCCTCGACCAGAATCTCCGGAAGGGCTTGCTCATAGGTTTCCCATACTTTCTGCTGAAAAAGCTTCCCCAAAGACCGTTAAGGGCTACAGGGACAACGGGGACCGGTGTAGCCCGGACAATCCATTCGATTCCAGGCCGAAACTTCCTCTTATTCCCGTCTCTTGTGAGCCTTCCCTCAGGGAAGAAACACACCAGTTGCCCCCTCCCCAATTCCTCGGCAATGGTCTGGAAGGCAGTATCGAGAATCCCCGGATCCTCCCTGACCCCGGCTATGGGGATGACTTTGGCATCCTTGAAAATGCGTCCGGCAAGGGGTATCTGGAAGAACTTGTAGTGCATGACGAAGCGAATGGGCCGGGGGCAGGCACTGGAGATGACCAGCCAGTCCACGAAGCTCACATGGTTCGATACGAGAAGCGCCGGGCCGCAGGCCGGAATGTTTTCCCGTCCGACGACCTTCATTCGATACATGATGTTGGCGATCATCCAGCAGATGATGCGGAGCAGGAACTCCGGGATGATTGAATACTGATAGATGGCAACGATGAGATTGAGAAGGGAGAGTGTCAGGAATATCCAGGGAATGGAAAACTGCAGCTCATATAGCACAATCAGCAGGACAGCGGCAAACACCATAAAGAGAGAATTCAGGATGTTGTTACCTGCAATGACCCGTGACCGCTCTGCAGGATCGGCTTTCTGCTGAAGGAAGGTATACAGCGGAACGATATAGAGCCCTCCCGCAACGCAAAAAAGAAAAAGATCCAGCCCGATCCGCAGTCCTCCCGGCATCGACAGGAACTGTGAAAGGGTGACGAGTCCCTCGCCTCCGAGCTCACTTGAGATCGGATTGCCCGCCAAAAAAAGCTCGAAGGCAAAAAAAGACATGCTGAAGGCTCCCAGAGGAACAAGCCCCAAGTCCAATGTTTGGGAGCTCAGACGCCTGCACAGAAGTGAACCCACTCCCACGCCGATGGAGAAGATGGCCAGGAAAAAGGTGATGACCGATTCTTCTGCTTTAAGGAAATATGTGCAGTAAGGCGGGAGGAGGGCAAGAACAGCGGCACCCAGAAACCAGAACCACGAAATCCCGAGGATTGCAAGGGCGATGCTCCTGTTTCTAAAAGTGAGCTTGAGTATCTCCCGCGTGGGAGGAAGGGGGTTCATCCGGATTCGGAGCTGGGGAGCCACTGGAGGAACATACTGTATGCCGGCGCTTGCAAGACAGCCCAGAGAAGCAAGAGCAACCATCACCGCCCCGATCAGCCACGCCCCCCACAGAGGGATCCCGACGAGCGCGCCTCCCAGAATAGTTCCCAAGAGAATAGAAAGGAATGTTCCCATTTCCACATATGCTGTCCCTGAAACCAACTCGTCCTCGCGAAGCAGGTGAGGAAGAATACTGTATTTCACAGGTCCGAAAAATGTGGATTGGAGTCCGGTCATAAAGAGTGCACCCAGCAGGAGGGGGAGGTTCTCAATCAGGAAGCCATAGGAGGCAAATAATATGACGCACAGTTCCCAGAGTTTGACCGAGAAAACCAGTCTGGACTTGGAGATTCTATCGGCAAACTGGCCTGCTGTTGCGGAAAAGAGAAAGAAGGGAAAAATGAATACGGCACCACAGAGCGCGATCATCTCACTGCCGGCGATGCCGCCAAGGGAAAGGGATTTTGTCACTATGAGAATCACGAGGGCATTCCTCAGGACATTGTCGTTGAATGCCCCGAAAAACTGAGTCCAGAAGATTGGCCAGAATCGCCCGTCTATCAGGAGGTGCCTTGCCATAACCCCTTCCAGGCTACACTCACCCTCGTGGTTCCGAGTCCCCTCGGGATTATAAACGGTTACGGTCAACGTAAAGCAACTTCTCAATAAGTCCAGGTAACGACCGCATCGCAGGTCGGATTTCCATCCTCGACATCTTGGCGCAAAGGCTGTCGGGACTCGAATCCCGACCTACTTATTGAGAGATTACCCAGCTGACCTGCTTAGCAAAGGTCACCACCGAATTCAACAGCGAAGAAAAGGCAGCGTTAACATCCGCAGTGCTGCCGATGGCATCCTTCCCGGCAATAGCCAAAAGAGACGCTCTGCTGAGTGCTTAACCGGCCGGTACTTGAGCTCTCATTGTGGATATTTCCCTTGCCGTGGCGGTTGAATCCATACAAAATAATACATGTTACCCGGTTCACGACCATTTCGGCGCCTGTGCGGATCGGACCGGTGATTCTTCATACTTGATGGAGCAACACGATGGATCCTCAGCGCATAGGTACGAGAGAATCCATACTCGTTCTCACAAGAGCCGCTGACAGGCTGCTGACTCTGAAAGCCGGGGATGTCGTGCGCGGCAGGGTGGTGGATGTGCTCCCGGGCGGGATGGTGAATCTACGGATCATGGGGAATCTTTTCCAGGCGAGATCCACACTTCCACTTTCTCCAGATGCGGGAGTGCTGTTTCGCGTGGTGGGTCAGAAGGTGGAGAAGGACGCCCCCGAGATTCACCTGCAATTCCTGGAAGTGATTCCCGACGAAGGTTCCCCTCGACTTTTTCAAGACTCCCCGTCCAGGTTTCTACGGATACTGGCTCAGGAAATGGCAGGCAATCTGCCCCTGGCCAAAGAGATTCCCCAAGATTTCGGGGCATTGGTCGAACGGCTTCTAAAAAGCCTTCCAGATGATTCTACAGCCATACCCAGGGCAACTCGCGAACAGCTGCTCGCCCTGCTGCAAACCAGCTTGCGGAATACCGGAGAGAGTATCCAGAACCGATTGAATACGCTCCTCACCGCTCCATATTCTGAGGAAATTCCAGAGATTGCCGAGATGATCCGTGTCAGGGATCGTCTTTTTGCAGATGTGGAAAAGATACTCCAGGTTTCGGTCAAAGCGTTGCTGGAAAACACCGGCGTTACTCTGGAAGCGAAGTTGAAAGCCCTTGCCCGTGCATTGACAATGGATGCGGAGCTGCCTTCGCAGGACTCTTTGCCGGGGCTTGCAAAGGGACGATCTCCTGGATCTGAGCAACTGGAGACGGATTTGAAGGCAAGGCTGCTGCAACTGAGGCAGATGCTGATTTCGAGGGAAGAGGAAATCTTTGAAAACAGCATGCCCACCCACACTGCAAAGAGAAGGGATGTCGGAAACGGAAAACCCGCCGCAGGGCAACTGCTGCACACAGTGGATGGGTTGCTGCGAGACATAGAGACCTTCCAGCTCCTTTCCAAGCTCACCAACTCCTTTTACACTTTCCTCCCCGTGCTCTGGGAAGGGTTGAAAGAAGCGGAGATCGCTTTCAAGAAGAGCCGGTCCGGCCCGGAGGGCAAATCATATTATTGCCTCCTGCACCTTGATTTCGATCGCCTTGGAAAGCTCACCATCGTCGCCATGATGCAGGGGCGGGACTTTTTCATCTCTTTCAAGACCAGCCGTGACAAGATGCGAGAGGTCTTGAGTAAGAACGTCCGTGAACTGGAGCAGGTGTTCGATGCGCAGGGATTCACCCTCAAAGGGGTCAGCTTCCTGAGCGAGGAGGAGAGTCAACTGGCTCTGTTTGAGCGCCTCGAGTCGTTTGAGAATATCGTCAATTTCAAGATTTAGAATGATCAAGCACTCATGTTCAAGACCTGTGAAATGCGGAGGAGAACCCAGGCATGCGCGTGGGGACTCGAAATCTGCTTTTCGCGGCAGAGGCTGATCCCCTGGGAAAGGAGCCTCCGATCCTTGAGGGATATACATGAAATGAGCAGGATCTATGGAAGAGAAGAAAAGGAAGGCCGCAGCACTGAAATACCGTCACCAGGTTGATAATGCCCCCCAACTGGTTGCCAAGGGACAAGGGGTCGTTGCCGATCGGATCATCGAAGTTGCAAGACAAAACAAGATTCCTGTAAAAAGCGATCCAGCCCTCGTCGAAGTCCTTTGCAAGCTGGATCTGGATCAGGAGATCCCTCCCGAGCTCTACAGAGCCGTGGCGGAAATCCTGGCCTACGTTTACAGAATGACTAGGAAGATGTGAATTGGTCCGTGCCGCTCACGGACAGGATCAAGCACCGGGAAACGAGCACGGCAATGGGCTAAAAGGAAGAAGATGGTCGGCAGTCCCCTGGAGTTTCAGAACTTGAGCCAATGGGCGGGGTTCGTTTTCGGCACGGTTCTGGCCCTGATCGTTCAGGGAGAAGGACAGGCATTCTTTGTTCTCATGTTTCAGGTGTATTCCCAACGTGAAAAGGTTGCTTATGACCTCAACCCTGCCAATCACATCGATCCTCGTTCACTTCCCGTGTTGATTCTCGTGGGTTGGGCCTGGAACAGGAAGCGCATGACCAAACCTGCGTATTTCCCCGGCTCTTGGATTCCCTGTACTCTCGCCCCTCTATCCGGAGCTGTTGCGGTTATTCTTCTGAGTGGAATTCTTGGGTCAGTCTATATCTTCCTGCCCGGTGACACCCTGAAAACGGCTGTAGACGCATGCCTGGTCATCGCCGTGGCCAATCTGGTCATCCCCATTCCGCCACTTGCACTGGGACGCGCTTTGTTCTGCCCGTTCCAGAATTCCGCAAGACATGAATGGGCGATGGAAAACCTTGGAGCCGCAGCCATTACTGTGCTGGCACTGGTAGAATACTGGATGAAATGGCCCCTGCTGCAAAACATGATTTTGCCCATCTGCGAATCCATGAGCAAATGGATCCTGCACGGCTGATTCTTTCTCTCCAAGGGGAAGTCTCGGCCTGCATGCTGCCTTGGAAGATGTCAAAAATGTTTTCGGTTGGGCATGTCATTTTTGGACATCCTCTATGATCAAAGTTTCTTTTTCCTTCTTGGTGTATCAGGTTTTCAATTCTGGCTGGGTGTGGTCGAAAAACCGGCGGATTTTTTGGGAGGAGAAGGGTTCGGAAATTCCGAATGAATATGCCTCAGACTCCTGTTATGTTATGTGGAAACGGTTGTCACGAATCGCACCACAGCCAAGAGATGCCTTATGCGCAGAGAATCAGCCACTCAGGTCCAGATCGTCAGGGAACTGGTAGCCCTCCGCAAGCAGGTTGCCAGGCTCGAGGAATGCATCGGCAACGAGGGGAGGGGACAAATCCAATCAGGGAAAATAGTTAATTATTGCAGTCTGATAGAGCAGATTCCCGCCATTGTCTACACAGGTGCCATTGACGAAACTATCACGACACTCTTTGTCAGCCCCCAAGTGAAGAACATCCTTGGATATACCCAGGAAGAATACCGTAAAGACCCCGACATCTGGCGCAAGAGACTGCACCCTGAGGACCGGGAGAGGGTGCTGGCTCATGCTTCCAGGTGCATGGCAACGCTTGAGCCCTTTTCTTCCGAATACCGAATGCTGAGAGCAGATGGCAGTATTGTCTGGTTCCGTGACGAAGCGCTCATCGTTCAGGACACCTCTGGAGAGCCTCTGTTCCTGCAGGGAGTCATGATCGATATCACAGAGCAGAAGCAGATGGAGGAGCAGCTTCGGGAGAGTGAAGAACGCTATCGCATGATCTTTAATCACTCGCCTTTGGGGATCATGTACTTTGATCGCAACGGTCTCATCGTGGACTGTAATGACAAATTCCTCGAGCTTTTCAACTCTTGCAGGGATTCTCTCATTGGCTCGGAAATGAGGGATCTCCTGGGGGATCCTGAGA
The DNA here is from genome assembly GCA_012517775.1 of Deltaproteobacteria bacterium. Taxonomy (GTDB): domain Bacteria; phylum Desulfobacterota; class Syntrophobacteria; order Syntrophobacterales; family Syntrophobacteraceae; genus JAAYUJ01. The sequence continues at coordinate 9,489 of JAAYUJ010000263.1, read as the reverse complement.
TCACATCCACCGTTCTTGATAGTGTTTCCGGGGAAGCGGGTTACCATGAACTGGAGGGTCATTTAGCCGTTAAGAACGAGCAAAATTCTCTGCGCTGCTTCTTCAGCGGAATCAAGTCCGAGAATGGGGATCTCCAGGGGTGTCTGTGCATGGCTGAAGATATCCAGTTGCGTCTGAAAGTGGAGGAGGCAGTAAGGCAGAGTGAAGCCCGCTATCGCGCAATCGTTGAAGCACAGACTGACCTCGTTTCCCGCTTCCTTGCGGACGGGACGCTCACCTTCGTGAACGAAGCCTACTGCAGGTACTTTGGGGAAAGCCGTGAAGAACTGATCGGCAGCAGGTTCTGGCACCACGTCCCGAGTGAAGAAATCAGGCAGACTCTGAGGGATCACATCGCTTCCCTGAGCCTTCAGAATCCTGTGGCAAACATTGAACACGAGGTGCTGACTGCGGAGGGAGAGGTCCGCTGGCAGCAATGGACGGACCTGGCGATTTTCGATAACCACGGAAACATTGTCGACATACAGGCTGTCGGGCGGGACATTACGGAACGAAAGAAGGCGGAGCTTGCCCTGCAGGAGGCACACCAGCAACTCCAAGATATCATAGAGTTTCTTCCGGATGCCACCTTTGTCATCGATAAGGACAGAAAAGTGATTGCCTGGAACCGGGCCATTGAAGAAATGACGGGCGTGAAGAAGGACCAGATCCTTGGAAAAGGCAATTATGCTCATGCGGCCCCTTTCTATGGGGAAGCCAGGCCCATATTGATAGATCTTGTGGTGGACGACAAGACCGGTTTCGAAGAACGGTACGACTTCGTTGAACGGAAAGGAAATACCATATATGGAGAGGTCTTTGTCCCCAATACCTATGGAGGCAAGGGTGCTTATCTGTGGGGTACGGCATCCCCCCTTCTTGACAGCAGCGGACAGATGATCGGGGCTATTCAGTCTATCAGAGATATTACGGCGCGAAAGCATGCGGAGGATGCCATTCTCCAGTCCGAGAAGCAACTCCGATTCCTTTCCTCCAGGCTCCTGAGCGCCCATGAGGAGGAGAGGAAGAGAATTGCCAGAGAGTTGCATGACGGCATCGGTCAGTCTCTGGCAGCAGTGAAGTTCTTCGTTGAAAACACCCTGAAATCCGCCGAGACGGGAGAAGCAGATCAGATTGTCCGCTCCCTCGAAACCCTCGTTCCCATGATTCAAAACACCTTGCAGGAAGCCCGGAGGATCTATACAGGCCTGCGTCCGTCCATGCTCGATGACCTCGGCATCGTGGCAACCATCGGGTGGTTCTGCAGGGAATTCTGTAAAGCCTATCCCGGCATTTATCTGGAAGCCAAGGTTGACATCAGCGAGGAGGATGTGCCGGAGGATCTGAAGATTGTGATATTCAGGATTATTCAGGAAGCCATGAACAACGTCGCTAAGCACAGTGGCGCGGAATTTGCCGATATATGCCTCACGAAGATTGGGGATACTCTCAGACTGAACATCGAAGACAACGGAAAAGGATTCGACCTGGACTCCGTTCTGGGCAAACACCCTCATGAGAGAGGACTGGGGCTTACGGGGATGAAAGAGCGAACGGAGCTTTCGGGAGGGACGTTTGTCCTCAAGAGCTTTCCGGATGAAGGCACAATGATTGCCGCCGCCTGGCCGTGCAACAGGTGATTTCTCAATAAGTCCAGGTGACGAGAGTCATGTGTCGGGTTTCCATACCCGACACATTGGAGCAAGAGCTGACAGCTATCCAGAATTGCTGTAACCTATGGATTCTGTATCTCAAATCCTGCAGTCCTGGCGATATGATTCAGGCTCATGGAGTAGAAGCCTCGCGGTGCTCTTGAGACTGCGGGCACCAAGTCTCTCGCACTTCGTTTGATCTCGGTCTCGAAGGGAAGGGAGCCGACGAAATCAACTTTTGTACACAGCATTTTTTCGGCGACTTCCCGGATTCTCCACACCACTGAATCCGTGTTCGATTGATCTTCCACCATGTTCAACACCAACTTGGGGCGGAAAGACCTGAGCAGCTGATTGATGAGAAAAAGGTTCCTCGGCTGCTCCTGCCTGATTCTGTCGCGCAATTCCATGATATTCGCAAGTCGATCGCTGCCATTGGGCCTTGTGAGCCTGGTGATCAGATTGGCCAGTTCCGCGTCCTTCTCCAGGCCCAGGTCGGATTCTTCCCCGAACAGCCTGTTCAGCTTTCGGTAAAGGGCCACTTTGATAAAATTGTAGGCCTCCAGGTAAGCTGCAGGATCGCAGGTGGCCATCACGATTCCCGTGTCTGCGGAGAGAAAGAAATCGACGATATTGTAAGATGTGTCTCCGCCCAGATCCAGAATGATATAGTCCGCATCGATCTGTTTGAGAGATCGCAGGAGCTTCATCTTCGTCGCAAAGGAAATGTTTGCGGCCCCAAATTGGGAACTGTCGCCTCCGATGAGATGTGGACCGTACCGTGTTGAAATCATGACATCTTCCAGCCTGGGAATGCGCTTGGACAGAAAGTCGTTGATGCATGAAGGAAGCGCCGTCGTCCCAAGATACAAATGCAGGTTTGCTCCTCCAAGGTCCAGATCGACAAGGACCGTGCGATGCCCTGCGGAGGAGAGAAGAATTCCCAGATTGGCTGCAAAGATGCTTTTGCCGATCCCTCCCTTGGCACCGCCCACAGCAATGATCCTGCGGCTGAAAACCGCATGGTCCCCCGACTCATGGGAATCCTCGGGAGGGAAGTAATTCTTCAAGGTGTCGTATGAGGCCCTGATCTTGATGAAGCGTTCCTTGCGTTTCTCAAGCATGTCCTTCGGTTCATGTCGATGCAGATCAGGGTGATACCGTTTCGCCTTTTCCCTGAATGCTTTGGTCACATGCTCCAACCTGAGGTTCTTCAGAAAGAGATCATCCTTTGCATGATCCGGTGAAAACAGGAAGGCACATGCAATTCGTATCCTACGGAGTTCATCGTCTTCTAGGTTTTGTATGGGAAACACGGGGAATTGGCTTTCCTTTCGGTACATTCTCAATAAGTGGGTCGGGATTGCAATCCCGACGGCCATCGCACCAGGGTGTCGGGTAAGCAAACCCGACCTGCAGAGCGGCTGTTACCAGGACTTTTGGGGAAATCACTCCTTTCGTTCTGGTTTGTGTCGGAGAATTGACCCACTGGCGACCAGAAAGATTGACACGAGGGAGTCGCCCTCCACAGAAGAAAACAGGTGGAGCCATCACCGTCGAAGGGTGTCAAGAGAGGTTGCTATAAACCACATCGCACCGTCGAAGCGATAGTCATAAACATGGTGCTTCACAACATCCCGGACCATGTGCACCCTGCCCCGCACCCCGAACGGGAGGTCGCCACGGGAGCTGAATAGAGAGACTCCATCGACACACTCCAAGCTAAGGTTTCCCAAATGCAATTCGAGACTGAGAGCAAACGAAATGCCAAACATGCTTCCTTTCCTCAGATTCAGAATTGCATGAGGGAGCGATCTTGAAAGGGTTGGCATGAAAATAATATGATAAAAACGGCAGTCTGTTATCTGAGGGAAGGAAAGGATGTTTGAAAGAATGCCTGAAAGTGTTGTGCCGTTTGACGGGTCCTATTGGGTCATGAACCGGAGTTTGCTCGCGGGGCCTTATCCCGGGAGTCTTGATAAGGATGTCACTGATATCAGGCTGAGAAGCCTTCTGGAATGCGGTATCCGTCATATCATCGACCTGACGGAAGGTCATGAAGTCTTTTATTACAGCAGAGGACTTGCCCACTATGAAGACCATTTGCTCCGCATTGCACAGAGACTGCGAAATGAAATACGAATCGTCAATTTCCCCATTGTGGATATGGACGTGCCCTCGCGCCCCGTCATGGTCAGAATTTTGGATGACATTGACAGGGCCATAACCCAGGGGGACCCTGTGTACATTCACTGTTGGGGGGGGCTTGGAAGGACAGGAACAGTTGTGGGATGTTATCTGGCGCGGCACAATCTCGCATGTGGGGATGCCGCCCTCGAAAAGATCTTCGAGCTTCGCAGAAACAGCTCTCTTGCCGACTACCCTTCTCCACAAACCTCTGCACAGCGGGAGATGATCCGGTCCTGGCAGGCAGGAGAGTGAGTCCGGGGATATCTGGGAAATACCTGATTGTTTTGCAGAGGAAAACGGTGGACTTTTATGTCATCATAAATTGTTGGTGGGGATTTTCTCGAACAAGTTGTTGGTTCTCAATAGGTCCAGTAACGACCGCATTGCAGGTCGGGTTTTCGTAACTTCTCAATAAGTCCGGGTTACGGCTCCTTCGCAGGTCGGGTTTCCATACCCGACATCTTGACGCAAAGGCTGTCGGAATTGAAATCCCGACCCACTTGTTGACGAAGTACAAAGACTCGGGGTTTAAAAGCCGGGGAACCGGAAGATTTCATGTGAGGAGTCTCATGGGAGAGATCAAAAGCACTCTGGATTTGGTCATGGAAAAGACCAGACACTTGACCCTCTCAGCCGAGGAGAGACATGAGCAGGCGCTGTCCGACTTGAGAAAGAGTCTCAAGGGGATGATACAGAAATACCTGGACGGAATGCTCGGTCTCGAGCGATTCAGGGAGGAATGGACATCGGCTGTTTCGGATTCCGGGATAGACGACAGAGGGATTCTATTCGATCTAGTTGCGGAACGGGTCGGTCCTGATGGTGAAAATCAGCAGCTTCTATATTTGCTGAAGGAAATCTACGGATTGGACGTTGGGCCTCTCACGAGGATGCTCAACCGATATCGTGACGAGGTCCAGGCAGGATCCGAACTCAGACGGAAAGAGCTCAAGGTTGAGCTCCTTGAAAACAAAGGAATCTCTGGAACCGCCGTACTTCCCAATCTTGGCGGCGACGCTGTTTGGACTGCCCGGAAGGAGGTTTTGAGAAGCGAATTTGAAGAAAGAGTGAGCAAGGAGCTCCAGGACTTGAGGAAAGCCGCCACGGCATAGGATGCTCTGAAGAAAAGGCTACACGACGCCTTGATCCATCATCGCATTGGCGACCTTCACGAATCCTGCGATATTCGCTCCTGAGACGTAATTTCCCGGGACTCCGTACTGAGCTGCGGCGTCCGTACATGCCTTGTGAATGCTCTTCATGATCATCCTCAGTCGAACATCCACCTCTTCCCTGGACCAACTCAAACGCATGCTGTTCTGTGTCATCTCCAGTCCGGACACAGCAACGCCTCCGGCGTTGCAAGCCTTGCCCGGCGCATAGAGGATGTGACTGTTCTGAAAGAGTTCAACTCCTTCAGGGGTGGTCGGCATGTTCGCTCCCTCAGCCACGAGTTGAACGCCATTCCGAACGAGATTCTCGGCATCCCGGGCGTTGATCTCGTTTTGCGTGGCACATGGAAATGCGCAGTCGGCCTTGTGGTCCCAAAGGGGGTTGTGATCTTTCTCGGGATCTTTGGGAACATATACAGCATTGGGGTATCTTTCCGCGTATTCCTTGATGCGGCCCCGCTCTATATTTTTCAATTCTTTTACGAATTCGAGTTTTTCCCGGTCGATGCCACTGTCGTCATACACGTAGCCGTTTGAGTCGGACATGGTGACGACCTTTCCTTTCAGTTCGATCACCTTTTCGACCGTGTGCTGCGCGACATTTCCCGCTCCCGAAACCAGGCACACCTTGCCTTCAATGGTTTGGTTGATGGCGGCCAGCATCTCCGAGGCGAAATACACGCAACCGTACCCGGCTGCCTGGAGCCGAATGAGACTGCCCCCCCAGTTGAGGCTCTTCCCTGTCAATACTCCAGTGAATTCATTGTGCAGTTTCTTATACATCCCAAACATGTAACCCACCTCCCGGGCTCCCACCCCAATATCCCCGGCAGGTACGTCCGTGTTGTGGCCGATGTGACGGAAGAGTTCGCACATAAAAGCCTGGCAGAAGCGCATCACTTCGTTGTCCGATTTCCCCTTGGGATCAAAGTCCGATCCACCTTTACCTCCCCCCATGGGCAGGGTGGTGAGAGCGTTCTTGTAGACCTGTTCGAATGCCAGAAACTTGAGGATACTGAGGTTGACGGAGGGATGGAACCGAATGCCTCCCTTGTACGGCCCGATGGCGTTATTCATCTGGATGCGGAAGCCCCTGTTGACCTGAACAGCCCCGTGATCGTCCTGCCATGCAACTCGAAACATGATGACCCGATCAGGTTCGACCATCCTCTCGACAATCTTGTGATGCATGTACTGGGGATTTCGGTCGAGAACCGGTTGGATGGATTCCACAACCTCCTGCACTGCCTGATGGAACTCCCTCTCGTAAGGGTTTCTGCTCTTCACTATTCCCATGATGTCTGACATGTCGCTCCCCCTCAAGGGTAAAGTAATCCGCGAATATCCGGCGAGAATTGGACTTTCTCAATGAGTAGGTCGGGATTCCAATCCCGACAGCCTCTGCGCCAAAGTGTCGGGTATGGAAACCCGACCTACAAAACGGCCGTATCCTGGACCTGTTGAGAAGTTACCGACAATTCGTGCAAGTCCGCTCCATGCATGCAGTAACCGCCTAATCATGCACTTTCAGCATCACGCAGCGTGACCTCTTTCCCTCGACCTTGATGACGAAAGGCTGCTCCGACCGGACCCGGGCCACATGCGCAGTTTCGGCGACCCTCGGCCGGGATTGGATCCATTCCCAATCGAGGAAATCCCCCCCACTACGGGTGATCATTACATAGTCTATGCCCAATCTTGTGATATTATAAAAAAAGTGAGAACCCTGGGACGGCTCTGCCTTCAGTTCTTCGGATATTGCTTCGATAATTGATTCCACCCCGGAGATATCAAACCAATCCACGGGAATTCCCAGCCATCGGTCCACACTTCCCCAGCGACCGGGTCCAATCAGAAGGTACTTCTGGTCTTCCCTCACGAGCTGTGCATTCATGGATGAGATTTCCCGTGCGATGTCGATTGTATGAGAGACACGGAAGGCATCCGGCTTGACGAATACGATGTCCCGAATGTGCTCTTTGATCCCGTTTCCGAGGGCATGTGTGGAATGACAGAAGGCGCGGGGGATCTCATCATCTGTCACACGTATTTCCGAAATCGGCTCCAGACCAATCATCGGGCGGATTTGAAGCAAAGCGACTTCCGGCTTCCTGTTCTCCGGCGCACTGAAAATATTCACGGAGAATTCGATCTCCACGGGGCAGCCCATGCCCTTCCTCCCAAGCTTCATGATCTCGGCCAGGAATTCGGGGAGGCGCAACGCATTGTATTTCAGGATGTGGGAGAATGTGAGAAGCCGTGGTCCCGCATGTCCGCAACCTTCCCGAATCCGGTGTTCTTCCGGGACATAGACGTCTGAGAGAAGGACTACCGGCTCCTCATCTGAGGCATCCGATATGCGTCTGAGTGTAAGAGGCGACTCCTCATGGACACCCAGTCTCACGTCCTGGTCTTTCAGGTGCAGTGCGTAGAATTCCTTCTGGGAATTGGCGAGGGTGCCCTCCACCGAGGAAAACGGGGGAAGCACCTGTGGATATCGTGGACAGAACCTCACCGTCCTTCCTCCCTCCACCACGGTTTTTCCCAGGCCAAGAGCGATATGTGCAATTCCGTCCTCCGGCTTCATGGGAGGAAAGGGGTAGTAGTTGTATGACTGCGCAACTCCCGAAAGAGCCGGATAGAAGAATGCACCATGAGGTCTTCCCACGAGCCGTTGAATGATGACCGCCATTTTGTCCTCTTCAAGCCGGTATGGTGTTCTCCGGGCAAAGCTTTTCGCCCCTTTGAAATAGGTGGAAGCGTAGATGAGCTTGATGGCGGTGATGAGCTGATCCATCCGTTTTTCAACATTCGGGTGATTGTTGGGTAGCATGACAGTACGGTAGAGCCCCGCAAAGGGGCGGGAATGGCTGTCTTCAAGTATACTGGAGGAGCGGACCGCAAGAGGATAGTCCACTCTGGAGAGGAAAACGGACAGCTTCTCCTTCAGGGATGCGGGAAGCTTCCCCAGGAGAAAGAGTCTTCCCAGTTCTTCGTCGGACTGTTCCCGTGTTGCCAGGTCATTCAACCTGTTACGGTCCAGAAACGATTCAAACGCATCGGTCGTGATAATAAGGGTCTGGGGAAGAATGATATTCAATTGAGGGAACTCATCGCGAAGTGACTTCTCCTTTTGAAGCAGTCTGAAGAGAAAGACAAGCCCCCGCCCCTTCCCCCCCAGGGAACCCTTTCCGATTCGAAAGAATTCCATTTCCAAATCGAAATCATCGGGATCAAAATCAGCGACGACGGTAAGTTGTTCCCATCGGCGGCGCTTGTGGATGCTGTCGATGAGAAAACGTCGCACTTCTTCCACGTCTTCCTTGAAATCTGCGGTCGTCAGGGGGCGCAATCGGGATGCAAGGATAATTTCGGTGTGGGCAAAGAGCCACCTGGAGAAATCGTTCCGACTCGAGTGATGGACCAGCGACTCGGCGGGAATGGAAGGCAGAAGACGTTCAAGGGATCGCATGGTGGATGCCCTGGCAATCTCCCGCCCGTCAGGCATGCGGAAGACAAAATTCCCAAAGCCAAGGTGTTTCTTGAGGAAGCCCCGGATATCAGCATGGAGGGTCGGGGAGTTCTTGTTGAGAAAGACAGCAGGAATCTCCGATGCCCTTTCTTCATTGGACGGATCGGAACTGGTCAGGAGAAGGGGGATGTCGACTCGTCCCTCCTGGATCTTCTTCAGGAAGCGTACCCCTGCATTTTCATCCATGCGTCCTCCGCAGGGAAACCTCACGTCCGAGATAACGCCCAGCACGAACCGCTCAAACCGCATGAAAAGCTCGGCAGCTTCCTCGAAGGTTTCCGCAATGAGGATCTTCGGACGTGCCCGCATGGTGAGAAGCTTGTGTTCTTCACTGAGACCCTCCTCCATAACTGTCTGCGTCTGTTGAACCACTTCCCTGTAGAGTACCGGAAGCAAGGAGGATCGACACAGGGGCGAGTCCTCCACGAAGAGAATGACTCGAACGTCGGCGGCCTCCGTATCAGGTATGACATTGAACCGATCTTCCGTGCTCTTGATGAGAGCCACCAGAAGATCAGCATTGCCGGTCCAGAGAAATGTTCTGTCGATGGCATGCTGTGCTGTTTCTGTTATGCTTGGGGGAAGCGAGATCATGTGGGAGAGGAGCAGTACAGGCAGATCGGGCTTTTTCGCTTTGATTTGCTTCGCCAAATCATACGCATGCATATCGGGCAGGCGGGGCATGGTGATGACGAGGTCGATCCTCTTTGTCTTCAGGACTTCGAACGCTTCCTCGGCGGAAGATGCCCAGTTGATCCTCGGCGGCTGACTCAGATTCAGTCCTTTGTATTCATGGATGATGCGCTCAACAATTCTCCCGTCTTCTTCCATGATGCAGGCGTCATAGAGAGTGGACACGAGAAGGATCTCGCGCACCTTCTTCTGCATCAGCTCAAAGAAGATT
>JAAYUJ010000262.1 GCA_012517775.1 Deltaproteobacteria bacterium | reverse complement strand
GCGGAAGCGACCGCATCCCCTGGTGGAAATTCATCCTGAAACGGCGGCGTCCCATGGGATCAACGAAGGCGATCCCGTTGTCATCGAAACGAAGTACGGCGCCATCAGCCAGTTGGCGCGGGTTACGGACATCGTCCACCCTCGCGTCGTAAGCGCCGCCCTGGGCTGGTGGTTTCCCGAAGGGGATGCCTCCCTGCAGTTCAATTGGCGGGAATCGAACTTCAACATGCTCACTTCCGTCGAGAAACTGGGCAAGGAATTCGGAACCCCGAACATCAAGAACCTCCCCTGCAGGATCCGGAGGATAGAGAAGTAGTCAGGCCTGGATGTCGTCACTCCTCAATAAGTGCGGGTTACTGCTCCTTCGCAGGTCGGATTTCCACACCCGACGTCCGGGTGCAAACGCCGTTGGGATCGGAATCCCGACCTGTTCATTGGAAGAGCACCGCATGTCTAGCCGAGGGTGCAACCCTGCGGCGGGCTCGGGAAATCACGGCCAGCGCCTGCTCCAAACTTACATCGGCTTTGTTGTCATAGATCTTGTACATCCCCCGGGTTCGCTCAGGTGTAAAGTTGGGCATGATCACGTTGGCCCCCGCCATCAGGGCAAGCAGCTGGCCATCCTGCGGATCAAGGGTGGCCAGGGCGGTGGTGGCCGGCAGATTGATCTCCGGGCATATCAGCCGTATCAATGCAAACACGCGCAAGGTGGTTTCCAACCGGCCTGCGGGGAAATCCCTCCAAGGGGTGCCGGCCTGGGGAATAAACGGGCCGATGCCGCACATATCCGCACACAATTCCCTCGTCAGCAGCACATCATCGGCAAGATCCTCAAGGGTTTGCCCCGGCAGGCCGACAATGACGCCGTTGCCTGTCTCATATCCGAGACCCTTTAGAAATCGCAGAGCATCCAGCCGTTCCTCCAGCCGCTTGCCCGGGTGGAGGATGGTATAGAGTTCGGGGTTCGCCGTTTCATGTTTCATGAGATAGCGGTCCGCACCGGCCTTCCGCCACATTTCGTAATGGGAAAAAGGCCTTTCCCCGACGCTCAGGGTTATGGCCGCACCGGTGCGCTCTTTGATCCTCATGATGATGCAGGCGATGTCACGAGCAGTATAGGCAAAGTCATCGCCCGACTGCAACACCACCGTAGCCACCCCTGCTGCAGCAATCCCCACAGCCAGCTCCACAACTTCATCGGGCGTAAGCCGATATCGTTCAACGTTGCGATTGGCCCGCCGAAGACCACAGTAGGTACAGTCTCTGATGCAATGGTTGGAAAACTCGATGATCCCGCGCAAGTGCACCTCGTCTCCCTTGCACTGCATCCTTACCAGATCTGCCCGTGCAGCAAGGTCGACCAGTGACGACGCCGTGAGATGATGCAGAATCTCTGTGCGGTTCATGCTTTCTCAGTGCTCAGGAAGAACCACCGCGAGTCAGTCGCCGTCAGCAGTAGACGTCACGTTTGCCGTTCCGGACAGCCTTGAGCAGTCTCTCAGCAAGCTGACGGGTGCCCGGAGCCATTTCCGACAGCTCCCTCTCGATCGCCTGCTCACCGGCGATACGGGTCTCCGGTGGAGCATAGTCGATGAGGTACTCCATGAAAGTGGACAGAGCATTGGGGGCGCACTTTTCCTTGATAAGACCGGGCTTCGCCAGATCCATGAAATCCTGGCCGGTTCTGCCGAGGCGGTAACAGGCGGTACAATAGGACGGGATATATCCCAGGTCGCACACATCCTTGACTACCTCGGCGAGGGGGCGATGATCCCCCAATTGAAACTGGCTGGCGTTTTCATCGATGTCTTCAAGGTAGCCTCCCGGATTGGTGCGGCTGCCCGCCGAAATCTGGGAAACCCCAAGAGCAAAGGTCTCAGCCCGCATCTTGGCGGTTTCACGCGTAGACATGATGATGCCGGTATATGGAACCGCCAGACGCAGCACCGCGACAATCTTTTTGAAATCCTCATCGGACACAGGATGGGGCGGGTTCGAAGCCAGATCCGATCCAACGGCAGGTTCCAGACGCGGTACGCTGATGGTGTGGCAGCCCACGCCGAATGCATCTTCGAGGTGGGAGATATGCTGCATCAGGGAAAGAATCTCGAACCGCCAGTCATGGAGACCGAAAAGGATGCCTACGCCGACGTCGTCGATGCCGGCCTGCATGGCCCGGTCCATGGCGGTGACCCTCCAGTTGAAGTCGGTCTTGGGTCCCCTCGCATGCACCGACCCGTACGTTCCCCGATGATAGGTCTCCTGAAACAGCTGATATGTACCGATACCCGCCTGTTTCAACTGCCTGAATTCCTCCACGGGCAGAGGAGCGATGTTGACATTGAGCCGCCGTATCTCGCCTTTTCCCTCCTTGACGGAATAAACGGTAGCAATGGCATCCAGAATGTACTGAAATCCATCGTTGGGGTAGGACTCACCGGCAACCAGCAGGATGCGCTTGTGTCCCTGATTGACGATCGCTCTGGTTTCCTCGGCAATCTCATCCTGCCTGAGCGCACGGCGCTGCAACTCCTTGTTGGTAATGCGGAAAGCGCAGTAAAGGCACTCATTTCGGCAGAGGTTGGAGATGTAGAGCGGGGCGAACAAAACCAGCCGCCTGCCGTAAATTTCTTCTTTCACCCTGCGAGCTGCATCGAAGAGCTCCTGAAGGAGATCCGGACTCCTGATCGTGGTCAGAACCGCCACGTCGTCCCGCGACAGGCCCCTAAGCTCCAGCCCCCTGGCAAGGACTGCCCGGATTCGGCCGGGGTCCTCCGATTCGCAACGGGCCAGGGTCAATACGATTTCTTCCTCATTCAGCCATGACACATCATTTCCAGAAGCCATCACAACCTCCTTGACCGCTGAAAGCCTTACCGGCAGGCAAGACGAGAAGCGGCCTCTCCCCTTCCTTGATCATACACGCCGCTGATTCAGATTCAGGCTCCCCCCTCCGGGGGAAATCAGAGGGAGATGCTGAAAGAAGAACTCTCTCATCCCGGGACACAGGAAAAGAGGGGACTTGACTTGTTCAATCCACATCGCTTCGGACCATGGACCGGCCAGAATTCGGCCTGTGGGATAAACCGCAGCCGATTCACCCCAAAAGGAAAACGGCTGGTCAGGTTTTCATATCCGATGCGCTCACATAATAAACGTCATAT
>JAAYUJ010000261.1 GCA_012517775.1 Deltaproteobacteria bacterium | reverse complement strand
TATCCCATGAACCCAACCGGCGTGCGGGGCCAGCTTGCAAAATATCCGGTACTCGTCAAGTGAACGGAACAGACTGATAAGGAAGAGATCTTGGCACTGAATTCGATCCCGGTTCGACTGGAGTTGAAGACCGATGGCGCAAAAAATGCGTTGGAGAAGATCGTCCGGTCCCAGAAGGATTTTCTGCTGCGAACTTCCGGGGAGCAGAGGAACGCCGATTTGTTCGTCCTGGAGATCGGGGATCATCCGGAGACCGATTTCGAGCTCGTGCATCATCTCCTCACCACGAACTCCGTAGGGGAGGTTTTCATCACATCTCCCAGTTCGGACCCTTCCCTCCTCGTTCAGGCGCTGCGGTCAGGGGCCCGGGAGTTCTTTTCCCAACCCATCCAGGAAACCGAGGTGATCCAGGCCCTGGAGAGGTTCAAGGCCCGCAGGGAGCAATACAAGGAGGAGCGCCGGCCTTACAAGCGGGGCAAGATCATCGATCTCATCGGAAGCAAGGGGGGAGTGGGAAACACGACCATCGCCGTAAACCTGGCCACCAGCCTGGCTGCGGAAGGGGGGAAAACGAGGGTGGCCCTCATCGATATGAATCTGCTCTTCGGTGAGGTGCCCATCTTCCTCGATATCGTGCCGACATACAGTTGGGGGGAAATCGCCCGGAACATCACGCGGCTGGACTCCACGTTCCTCATGAGTGTGCTCCACGAGCATTCCTCCCATGTTTTCGTCCTGCCATCCCCCACTCAGTTGAGCGGCGATTTTGATGCGACCCCTGAAGTCATCGAGCGGCTCCTGGATCTCATGAAACGGGTCTTTGACTACATCGTGGTGGACTCGGGACTCATCACCGACGAGATCTCCATGAAGATACTGGAGATTGCGGATGCGGTGCTTCTCACGGCGATTTTGAGCCTTCCCTGTCTGACGAACGTTTCGCGCCTTCTCAAGCTCTTCTACGATTTGGGATATCCCCATGAGGATCTCGTCAAAATCGTCATCAACCGGTATATCAAGAGTTCCGAGATATCACTCAAGGATGCGGAAAAGAGCATCGGCAAGAAGATTTTCTGGTCGATTCCCAATGACTTCCATCTGACCATGTCCGCCATCAACCAGGGCAAGCCCCTCATGGAGGTGGGAGTGAATTCGCCCGTGGCCAGGAGCATCAAGGAACTGGCCGACACGCTGGTGGAGTACAAGATTGTTCCTGAAAGAAAGGGATCGTTCATGGCCAGGCTGTTCGGACAGAAGCTTGCGGCCAAAGCCTGGAGGTAACTTGTCGATAAGTTGAGGTGACCGTTGCCTTGTGGGTCGGGTTTCCGTACCCGACATTCGGTTACGAAACCAGTCGGGATTGGAATCCCGGCCCACTTATTGACATAGTAAGCCTGCAGGCGTTAAGGGTTAAATATGATAGATATTTTGAATCGATCACAGAAGGGAGGCGGCAAGGGGAGTGCCCGAACGGGATCGAATCCGTCCGCTTCCTCCGGTGTTTCCAAGGGAGCGGATGAGTTGCTGAGTATGCGTCCGAGTCCGAGAAGAAGAGGAGTCGCCGACAACGAATACTATGAGCTCAAGACGCGGATCCACGATCGCCTGATTGATCTCATTGACCTGACCCTCCTGGACTCCTTCGATGAGGTCACCCTTGCCCCTCAGATCAGAAGGCTGGTGGAGCAGATACTGAGGGACGAGGAAAACCGGGTCCCCCTCAACCTCAACGAGCGGGAGAAGCTTTTCAGGGAGATTCAGGACGAAGTGTTCGGGCTCGGGCCCCTCGAGCCCTTTCTGCAGGACCCCACCGTTTCGGACATCCTGGTCAACAACTACCGGCAGATCTATGTGGAGCGTTTCGGAAAGCTCGAGATCACCGAAGCCAGGTTCAAAGACGATATTCAT
>JAAYUJ010000260.1 GCA_012517775.1 Deltaproteobacteria bacterium | reverse complement strand
GAAGCCGAGGATGAAGGATTCATGGAACTGGGCACTGGTCCTTATGGTGAGCGAGGCGAGATTGAGCCATGGCGAGAATACAGAACAGTCAGGTGACGAAAAAGCCCGGAGATGAAAAGCATCGTGGAGAGGAGCGTGGAAAGGACAGCTGGTGTTCCCGTTCCGCAACGGATCAGCTCTATTGTGAATCCATGATCAAGAGCATGCCCGTCGGAGTGGTTGCCCTCAGCCCTGACCTGCACATCGTTGAGTTTAGCCCATGGGCGGAAAAGCTGACCGGGTACTCTTGCTCTGATGTAATCGGGCACTCTTGCGGCGATGTTTTGCGCGGCGGCATGTGCAACATCGACTGCCCGCTGAAAGCAGTCATCAACCAATTGAAGCCCTTTGTGCAGCTTGAGACCACCATTCGCGACAGGGAGGGGAGGATCATCCCCGTGAGAATGGGTACCGCTGGAATTTTCGATATGAATGGGAAGCTTATCGGGGGAGTGGAAACTTTCGTGGACATCACGGACCTCAAGAACCTCGAGAGGCAAAGGGCCAACATCATCTCCATGTTCGCCCATGATATGCGTTCATCCCTCACGGGAATCCACGGTATCGGACTTCGCCTCTTGAGGCATGTCGATGAGGTTGATGTCGAGACACGAAGAAAGAGCCTGGAAATTCTCACGAGAGAAGCAGCAAAACTGGAATCCCTCGTGGATGATTTTCTTGAGTTTTCCCGGTTGGAAACGGGTACGATGAAATTGCACTTTAGTGCGACATCCCTGGACAGCGTACTCGAAGAGCTCTTTGAGCTTTACAGGGGCAAGGCTGCCGAGAAGGGAATTGAATTGACTCTGCAAATCGGGGAGATCCTGCCGGTTATCGAGGCGGATGTCCAGAGACTTCGAAGGGTCTTTACCAATCTCCTGGACAATGCTTTGAAATTTTCGCCTGTCGGCCGGACTGTTGCGATTGTTGCGCACGAGACTGACCGAGAAATCGTGATAAGTATCAAAGATGAAGGTGTTGGCATTGAAGCGGAAGACCTGCCGCATATTTTCGAAATCTTTTACAGGGGGTCGACACCGTCGGGAAAAGAGGGACACGGTCTTGGTCTTGCCACGGTGAAAGCGATCGTTGAAGGACACGGAGGACGTATCATCGTGGCAAGCGACCCTGGACAGGGAGCGACTTTTACGGTTTTCCTGCCCAAATGAATCCTGCAGGAAAAAAGGGCAACCGTTTGAAGCCATCCTGATCAACTCGAGAGAAGTAACGAGGATTAAGATTCCGTCCTACCCATGAAGAAGGACCATCATTTCAGGGACAGGAACATGGTGCGGCCTTAACGGCCTTTGTTGAATCTTCTCAGATAGAAGCTGTGCCCCTCATACTCCGTTACCGTGAGATCCCCGCGCGCCAACAGACGATCAACGGCATCCCACGAAGATCCAGCCCTTGACAGAAGGGCCCTGACAGCCTCTGCTCTCATGGGGTGAACCGCAGTTATGCTCAAGAGGTCCTTCTCGATATCGCCTGTACAGGCAAAGTCATCTCCCTCGTAACCGATAAGGTATTCGACACTTCCGAGTTTTCGAGCAAAAATCTGGTATATCCGGTTGAGCACCCCTTCATCCGGGCTGCGCACCAGATGCTCCATCGGAGGACGGGTGGGGATACTCAGATATGCCCGGTGAGGCTGCAACCGGTGGAGAAAACCGGCCACATCCTTCATGCACTCATCGTTGTCATTGAAACCCCTCACGAGCATCGTTTCCGTTGCCAGTCTGCCGGAAAACGCTTTTGCAAATGCAAGTATGCCGTCGAGAATCATGGAGAGCCGCAACGCCTTGTGAGGTCGATTGATTTGCCGCCAGATCCGTTCCTGCACAGCGTCAATTTTTACCGACACCCAATCGGCCTTTGCGAGCTCTTCCCTTACGTCGTTGCGCCATAAGAGCGAGCTGTTCGTGATCACACCGACGGGGACATCCAGTGCCTTCAGGAGCACGATTTCCTTTCCCAGGTTAGCATCCAGTGTGGGTTCTCCGTCCGGCACGAAGGTAATATAGTCGACTCGTTCCGACTCTTCCTCCGCTTTTGTCAAACGACTCCGCACATCCCGAAAGATTTCTTCGGGCTCGTAGAAGACGCGGCGCTCGTTCTGCAT
>JAAYUJ010000027.1 GCA_012517775.1 Deltaproteobacteria bacterium | reverse complement strand
TCGAAGTCAACCGGGCGCCTGTTGTCGGGATCGACGAGATTCAAGTCCCAGAGCTCGCATCCCTGGTAGAAATCCGGAACTCCAGGCGAAGCGATCTTGAGCAGGGCCTGGGATAGGGAATTCCAGATACCGTAAGAGGCGATTTTGCGCTGGAAAGGCAAAAATGCTTCGAGGAAGCGACGGCTCCCCTCTCCAGTGAGAATGGCCTCGAGGAACGAGATGAGAGCATCCTCGTATTCTTTGTCCGGCGTCAGCCAACTGGTATGGGTCTTTGCCTCTCTGGCCGCCTTGATCACATAGTCCTTCATCCTTTCCAGAAAAGCTTCAACTTCCTCAGCTTCAAAGGGAAATGCTCCCAGGAGGGTCTGGTAGAGAGCATACTCCTCATTCAGGCTGGGCACGCGCCTTTCGCCAAGCAACCGCCTGGCGGGGCTGTTGATCCTGGACCAGGCACGGAGCATTTTTTCCCATTCCCTGGGTACCTCTGAAAGCACATTCAAGCGTGCCCTCACATCCTCCCCCCGCTTGGAATCGTGGGTGGATGTGGCATTCATCGTCAAGGGACATCTCTTCAAACGTTTCCGGTTGAACTCATGGAAATCGGCAAGAGACACTCCGAATCGTTCGGGATGACCGCCCACCTCATTCAGTGACAGGAGCCTGTTGTATACATAGAACGCCGTGTCTTCGACGCCCTTGGCCATCAGCGGAGCGGTACATTGCTGGAAGCGCATGGCTGCACGCATCCAATCCTCCCTTTCCGTTTCCGGGAGTCCCCCCATGAACTCGGGGCTGTGCAGGTCTTCGATCAAAGACAACTCGTGGAGGAGATCGGGGTTTTCTTCCCTGGCAAGATCGACCGCCTCTTTCATGTAAGCGGCATCTTCAGGACGAAAGGAGTCACCGGATATATAGGTCCTGTAAACGGACATGCAGCCGAGGACTTGAACAATGGCCCGTTTCATACCCAGCAGCGTCAGATCGCTACCCCTGCGGTACCGGTTGGAAATGTTTTTGATCAAACGGGCCAGGTTCTCCACATCACCCGCCATCCGCCTCTCCGCGATCAACTTTCTCTTCTCGCGGCAGATTTCATGAAAGGACGTCGGAATCCCCGTGTACCTTTCATATATCCGGTCGAAAATCTTTTCGTTGTCATGATCGCAGAAAAGGCCGTTCACCATGTTCATGAAATCATAGCCTGTCGTTCCTTCGACCGGCCAGAACTCGGGTATCGACTCTCCATAAGCGAGAATCTTCTCAACCACTGTATAAATCTTCGCCGTCCTTCGGCGGATTCGCCTGAGGTAATGCGTCGGATCATAGAGTCCATCAATGTGGTCGATACGCAATCCGGTAATTCTGCCTTCGTCCACAAGCTTGAAAACAAGGGAGTGTACATGATCGAAGACCCGCTGATCTTCAACCTTCAAGCAGATCAGGTCATTGATGCTGAAAAAACGCCGATAGTTGATTTCTTCTACGGCCACCTTCCAGAAAGACAGGCGGAAGAATTGCTCCCCGAGCAATCTCTCCATATACCGGATGCTCTCAGGGTATTCGTCTCTGGTGTTCAGCACGGCCACGGTTTCATCGATGAAATCCCGGATCTCGGGATTCTGGTTGTACAGCTCCCACAGCAAGACCTTAATGAAACTGATCTGGTCGTACCTTTCGTTGGAAACCGCTCCGGACGGCAGGGTTCTGAGAATGAAAAGCACTCCGAGAATCCCGTGGAGTTTGATGAAGTCAGGATGAATCCGCGGGATCTTTCTCCTGAGGGCTTCGAGGCGCCAGGTCAGAAGATCGGAATAGGATTCGATCCTCAACGGGAAGTTCATGTTGTAATAGTATACGGAAAAGCCATTCTGATCGTAGCGCAGCCTGATCTCCGAGCTTTCCAGGGACTCACCGTAAAAGCTCCCCAGGAATGGTGCCAGCACTCTGCCCCTGATTGCCTCGTATGGATGGTCCCACTCCACATCAAAGAAATCAAAATATCTGGAATTTTGCCCATTCTCAAGAACATCGGCCAGGATGGTGTTTTGAGAATCGAAGGCCATGTGATTGGGGACGATGTCCTGGAGCCATCCCATGCCATGAGCGCGAACCTGATCCAAGAGTTCAAAAAGCGCTTCTTCACCTCCGAGTTCCGGGTTGACCCGGCTGCAGTCCACCACGTCGTATCCATGGGTGCTGCCCCGCCTGGCCTTGAGAATGGGTGAGGCGTATATGCAGGTAATGCCGAGCCGCTCCAGGTAGGGAAGGACCTCCTGGAGTTGCCGGAAACCGAAGGCGGGCGTCAGCTGAAGCCGATAAGTCGCCACGGGAAGG
>JAAYUJ010000259.1 GCA_012517775.1 Deltaproteobacteria bacterium | reverse complement strand
GAAAAGCAAGATTGTCATCGCATTCGGCGACTGTGCGGTGACGGGGAATGTTCCAAGCCTTCGCAACCGTCTCAACATTGATGACGTGCTGGCAGAGGTTTATTCGGAGGGGCCTGGAAAGTCTCCGAGCGGCAAGGACGAATACACGGGGACTGTTCCAGTCCTTCTCCCAAAGGTGGTCCCGTTGCATCAGGTCATTCCCGTGGATATCTTCCTGCCTGGATGTCCACCCGATCCGGAGAGGATCTGGGCGGCGATTACGGCACTGCTGCAAGGGGAGCCCGTTGCCTTGCCCCCGGAAATGCGAACGTTCGGGTAGTTGTCATGGAAGCGGATGGTTGAGCGGCGATGTCGGCCATCCTGACACAATACTCCTGATCCGATAACGAAAAAAGGAAGAGTATGGGAAGGACAATTCATATAGAACCGGTCACTCGCATTGAAGGGCACGCCAAGATCACGATCCAGCTGGATGATGCAGGGAAAGTGGCCGACGCCAAGTTTCACGTGGTGGAATTTCGCGGCTTCGAGAAATTCTGCGAAGGCCGCACCTACCCGGAAATGCCCGGGATTACAATGCGTATTTGCGGCATCTGTCCCATCAGCCACATGATCGCATCGGCCAAGGCCTGTGATGCCATAACCGGGGTAAGGATTCCCAAGGCGGCTGAGAAGCTTCGCAGGCTCATCAACTATGCGCAGTATACTCAGAGTCATGCCCTGAGCTTTTTCCACCTTAGCGCTCCGGATCTGCTGCTGGGCATGGAAAGTGATCCGGCTGCCAGAAACGTCATCGGTTTGATTCATGCCAATCCTGACCTGGCGCGGAAAGCGGTTCGACTGCGGCAGTTCGGTCAGGCAATCATACGGATGCTGGGGACCAAGAGCGTTCATCCTCCCTGGGCGGTTCCCGGAGGCGTGCGGGATGGACTCAAGGAAGAGGACATCGACTGGATCCGGAAACGCCTGCCCGAGGAAATCGATACGGTGGAGCTGGCCATAAAACTTCTTCTGGACAGCTATCCGAGCTTCCAGCGGGAGGTGGAGGTCTACGGGAATTTCCCCAGCCTCTTCGTCGGCCTTGTGACTCCCGAGGGAGGACTGGAGTTCTATGACGGTCTTCTCAGGGTGATGGATGCGGATGGGAAGCTTCTGGAAAAGGGCCTGGCCAACGAAAAGTGGCGCGATATCATCGCGGAAGCCGTAGAGCCCTGGAGTTATCTCAAGTTCCCATACTACAAGCCGTTCGGGTACCGGCAGGAAAACGGGGACATTCCTGGTCTTTACAGGGTCGGCCCGTTGGCGCGTGTCAACATCTGTGACTTTGCCGGGACCCCCAAGGCCGACCGGGAAGTGAGGAACTTCCGTCGGCTGGGCAAGGACGGCAAGCCGGTCTTGAGTTCGTTTCATACCCATTATGCTCGTGTCATCGAGATCCTCCATTCCCTTGAGAGGATCGGTGAGCTCATCGATGATCCTGATATCAGGAGCGGTCACCTGCGAAGTCAGGCAGGCGCAAACAACGAACAGGGTGTGGGAATCATGGAAGCGCCCCGTGGCACGCTCTTTCACGAATACCATGTGGATGAAACGGGGATCCTCAAGAAGGTCAGCCTCCTTGTGGCCACGGGGAATAACAATCTTGCCATGAACAAGACGATTCGCCAAATTGCTCAGTCGTACATGGACGGAGCCAACATCACCGAGGGCTTGTGTAATCGGGTCGAGCACGGAATCAGGCTCTATGACCCGTGTCTGAGCTGCTCTACTCACGCGGTCGGCCAGATGCCCATGCGGGTGCAGTTGTTCGACTGGAGAGGAAACCTGGTGGATGAGAAGCTGCGGGGATGACACCCCGTGCTTTCGGATAGACGTGTTTTGACATCATGAAGGGGGGAGGATTCTCCCCCCAGACCGTATGGATTGAAGGGGAGGGGTTCATCCCCTCTCCTCCTTCCACCTGGTGGATTTGGAGAGTTACCATCCCCTTTTCTCCCCCGCTTACCGCAACTCCTCACATCCCTTGTAACGGCCCTATACAATGGGGAACAGGCGTTGAACGCAACTATTCAATAAGTCCAGGTAACCATAGCTTTGCAGGTCGGGTTTCCATACCCGACACACTGCTGCAAAGGCTGTCGGGATTGGAATCCAGACCTGCTCGCGAGTATGGAGCCAAAGGACTTTCCAGAACGGAGCGCAGAAGATAAACGGGCAGTGGAGAACACCTCAGGAGGACGTCGGATGATCCTCATCATAGCTTACGGAAATACCCTGCGTCGTGACGATGGGGCGGGCCTCTTTCTCGGTGAAATCCTTGAGCGGACCCTGAGAGACGGTGGGAGGGAAGTCCGTCGCATCGTTCTCCATCAGCTCACACCAGAGGTTGCCGTTCCAATAGCGGACGAAGGAATCTCGTCGGTAGTGTTTGTCGACACAAGGGTTGCATTGCAGGGAGAAGACAGTCCTGATCTCACTGTGAGCCGTGTTCCGCAGACAGGTGGACCTCCAGGTGTCGGGCATCACCTGGACCCTTCCACCGTCATGGCCTATGCAAAAGCCCTTTACGGAAAATATCCGCCCGCATGGCTCCTGACGGTGCCGGGTGTGGATTTCGATCACGGAGAGGGATTCAGTAGCATCACCCGGAATGCCCTGTCCAGGCTGCCCCAATTGCTGAGTTCACTTCCCCCGACGTGGCCGGAGACAGGGCCTCTGCCTTCATCTGATGCCTAGTCGATTTGACCAGGGCGTTCCTTTTCTCTTGTCAGAAAACGATGTCTTCCAAGAAGCGCATTCAGAGCAACGGCAGCGTCTTCCGGGGTCATGTATGCGCAGATTCCCCGGGAGTGAATGTCCTGAAGGCATGGACTGATTTCTACCTCCGAGGCCAGGAGAGCCAGGACAATGGGCTTGGCGAATTCTCTGCTGAAGGCTTCTATTTCCGCCACAGGGATGCGCACAACGGGGTTGTAGCTCCAGATCAGCAGGTAGGCATCAAAAGATTCCTGGAGGAGCTGTTTGAGCGCGCGTGCGTAGGTGTTAGGAACGAAGCCGGGCCCCGTGAGATCTACAGGATTCTGAAGGATAACCGGCGTATTGTCGCCGATGATCGATTGGATCCTTATCATCACATCCTTTCGGATGGGGGAAAGCTCCCACCCTGCTTCAACAAGGCGGTCCATGGCCACAATAGCCGGTCCCGCGGTGTAGGTGAGCACGCAGAGTCGATTTCCGGAAACAGGCGGCAGCAGGCACATCGCTTTCGAAACAACGGCTGCTTCCCAGGAAGAATCGGCTTCCAAAACCCCCGCCTGTCTGAACATAGCCTGATACAGGGCGTATTCTCCCGTCAGACTGCCTGTGTGGGTGACTGTCGCCGAACACACTTCTTCTCTCTTGCCCGCCTTGTAGACAACGATCGGCTTCTCATGGGTGATCGTTCTCGCAGTCTCATAGAATTCCCTCGGATTCACCAAGCCCTCCATAAAGACACAAAAGCATTTGACCAGGGGATTGTCTTTCAACGCATGCAGATAGTCTGCGATCTGAACGATGGAGCAGTTGCCTGCCCCAATGAAGTGACTGAGACCACATTCCAGGTTCTTGAGGCTGTTGGCGATGGAGAGTCCCACTCCACCGCTCTGGGCAACGACTGCCACGTGCCCCGGAGAAGCTTTCAGGTGCCAGAAGATGCCGTGCATGCCCCGATGGAAATTTGAAAAACCAAGGGTGTTGGGACCGATTACCGGGAGATCGTAGCGGTACGCAATCGCTCTCAGTTTCTCTTCCATGAGGGTGCCGTCGGCACCGGTTTCCCTGAACCCTCCTGTGATGATCGTAACGGCCTGAACCCCATGTCTTCCGGCTCTCTCAGTCATTTCCAGGGCCAGATGCTGGTTGAGGAGGATAATGACCAGATCCGGAGGCGGCTGGATAGATTCCAGATTTGCATGGCATTTGTGCCCAAGGATTTGATCATACTTGGGGTTCACGGGGAAAACCGTTCCCCGATAGGAAGAGGAGAGGAGGTTGCAGATAGGGCCCATACCAACAGGGTGCTCATGCTGCGTCGCCCCGATAATGGCAATCCTCTCGGCATCCAGGACATTTTTGAGCCGTTCTTTCATCAAGTCAGTGAGGGACATGGTATTCTCCATAAAAAGCGGGTAGACCGTCAAGCAGATCTGATCTTGCTCCGGAAGACGGCGCAGTGTAAATGAAATATCATAAGTGAGAACAAAATCAAACTCATGCAAAAGGAGGGCAGCGATGGAGCGAGCTATCAAGGGGAAGACCATCAAGCTGATTCAAGGGGACCTGACGGAACTGGACGTAGATGCCATTGTCAATGCAGCCAATGCGCAACTGATTCTCGGAGGTGGAGTGGCGGGAGCCATTCGCTCCAAGGGAGGGCCCACAATACAGGAGGAATGCAACCGGATCGGGGGAACAACGGTTGGCGGCGCGGTGGTCACCGGCGGTGGGAACCTGAAGGCGCGGCATGTGATCCACGCGGTAGGACCTCGCTATGGCGAGGGGGACGAAGACAACAAACTGAGGCAGGCAACTCTGAACAGCCTCAGGCGTGCAACGGAAAATGGAATGAAATCCATCGCCTTTCCGGCAATCAGCACCGGCATCTTCGGGTTTCCCAAGGACCGGTGTGCCCGGATCATGCTCGACGCGGTTCAGGGATTTCTGAACACTGAAGAGACCAGCCTGACTGAGGTGATATTCTGCCTCTGGTCCAAAGAAGACCTTGATGTCTTCGTGGAGGCGCTGGAGTCTCAATCGCAACCATCCTGGAGTGTCTGAGAAAATCGTATCCGCCTGTACCCCGCCACCCCGGCGAAATCCAGGCTCCTTATTCCTTGAATAATGGACGGGAATCTTTGCCGGAGTGACGAAAACGAGATGCTCTCGCAGTTTCATCAATTTGCCTTGGCAAAGCGATGTGTTGTAGGTCGGAATTCATATCCGGACAAGGATGTGTCAGATATGGAAACTTGACTTACCGTTTTCGTCCCGGAGGCGAAATGAATGCGGCTCGCGCCCTTGTGTTGAAAGTCGGAAAGCTGTTGATGTGTTATTTCATCAAGGTTTGCGGAGGACATCGCGAATGGTCCTGAGCATTTTCTTGAGCTCGTATGGTTTGCTGATGAACCCTCTGGCCCGAGTCTCCCTTGATCCGCCGGTGTGCCAGTCCGGGGAGTATCCGCTTGCGATCAGGACTTTGACGCCTGGATCCATAATGAGAAGTCTCTCCAGGCACTCCCTGCCTCCAATGCCCGGCATGATCAGATCCAGGATGACCAGGTCGATCTCATCCTTTCTTTCCCGGTAGATATCGAGGGCTTTCTCAGCGTTTTCTGCGAGCATAACCCGGTAGCCAAAGCGGGAGAGCATCGCCTCCCCAAATCCTCTCATGAATTCGTCATCATCAACGAGAAGGATCCCGTCATTGTCGCCTTCAAGATTCCCCAAATCCGGCGGGTATACAGGCGAAGCAGCGTCTGCGATGGCGGGGATATAGACATTGAAGGAAGTACCAGAGCCCACTCTGCTTTCGCAGAAAACATGTCCGTCATGACCCTTGACGATTCCATAGACCGCTGCCAGACCGAGGCCTGTTCCCTTTCCAATCTCTTTTGTCGTATAGAAGGGTTCAAAGATGTGTTCAACTGTTGTGCTGTCCATGCCGTGGCCGGTATCGGATACCCTGAGAAGGACATAATCCCCCTGCTTCACTTCCAGGTGCTTTTCGCAGAATTCCCTTCCAAGACTCACGTTTCTGGTTTCAATGAGGACCTTTCCCCCGGATGCCATGGCATCCCTGGCATTCATGGTGAGATTCATCAGAACCTGCTCCATCTGGACAGGGTCGGCACTGATCATCTTGATGTTCGGCTGAAGATTCAATTCGATGTCGATCATCTTTGGAATAGTGCGTATCAACAATCGGTTGGCATCCTTCACCTTCTCGTTGATGTCCATTGGTTTCCTATTGCTTTCGACCTTTCGGCTGAAAGTAAGAAGTTGCTTTGTCAGTTCGGCACCCCTTCGGGAAGCGTTGACGATGTCGTCAAGCTCACGATAGCCTGGCTCATTCAGTTGCTTGCCCAGCAACATGAGCTCTGCACAGCCCATGATGGCTTGCAAGAGGTTGTTGAAGTCGTGAGCGATTCCCCCCGCAAGAGTCCCGACCGCCTCCATCTTCCGGGCTTGAAGGAGCTGAGCTTCCAAATGCTTGCGTTCCGTCATGTCCCGTGCAATTCCAATGAGACCCGTAATATTTCCAGAGTGATCATGCATGGGTACTTTGATCACATGAAAAGTCCTGGGTACGCCTTTGACAGCATGGGTGTGTTCTTCCTCGACGCTCTCTCCGTTCAATACTTGGAGATCCGTCCTACGGAGATGGGCCGATGCCTCCGTGCCGAAGAGATCCTCGTCCGTCTTGCCAATGAAATCTGATGCCTGGCGCGAAAAAAGCTTC
This sequence comes from Deltaproteobacteria bacterium, assembly GCA_012517775.1. Lineage (GTDB taxonomy): Bacteria > Desulfobacterota > Syntrophobacteria > Syntrophobacterales > Syntrophobacteraceae > JAAYUJ01. The sequence continues at coordinate 1,174 of JAAYUJ010000259.1, read as the reverse complement.
GCCATGCTCGGATTCACAAGAGTGTATGTCGAATTCTTGCTCTTCACAAAAATAGAATCATGTGCGGTGTCGAAGACCATGCGGAAACGCTCTTCGCTTTCCCGAAGCTTCTGCTCGGCCTGGCGTTTCTCTTCGCGCAGGCGGATGGTCGCGAAAACCCTGTCGAGGAGGGCAAGGAGCTCAGTGGGCCGCACGGGCTTCTGGATGTAGTGGAAAGCGCCCTGATGCAGAGCGGCCAGAGCTGAATCCAGGTCGGCATAAGCGGTCATGATGCTGAAGATACAATCCGGATCCAAACGTTTAAGCTCTGACAGCAGCTGTGTGCCCGATCCGTCCGGCAGTTTGATGTCAAGCAGTGCCGCACGCGGCTTGCAACTGAGCATGACATTGCATGCTTCTGCGCAGGTTGAGGCAGAACACAGCGAGTAGCCTTCTTCCTGGAGGATATCCTCCAAATTGTCAGTGAGGCTCGTATCATCGTCGACAAGAAGGACAGTTTTCAACATGGGGGGCTTCCATGGGTCAGTTGAGTTCCGAGCATTTCGCTCAAATGGTTTAGTCCAGTAGTTCAAGGAGTCGAGCTGTGTCGAAGAGCCCGACCGGCCAATCGCAGGCATTTGTGTTTGAAGTCGTCACTGTGAGATCCTCGCGTTGCTGAGGGTAAGGTGTCAAGATGGCAAAGGCGGCATAGGGTCGAATTTCCCCGTGCTGGTGATAAACGTCGAGCCCACCTTGATCGTTCCAGGCATCTTGATATCCATGAGGATAGTCTGAAAGGTGTGATTGTGGTGAGCCGCAAGACTTTTAAAGCATTTCCGGCGTAACGACGTCATACCCCATCTATCTCCAGAACATCCCTGGTGCTGTCAGGGAAATCCTTGTTATCATCCACAAGCAGAATTCCAGTGTTCAACACGTTCCTCCCGGCACCTGGAAGTGGTCACTCGGTGTGCGACAGAAAAAGAATAAGATGACATCCATATGAAACAAGCCTTGGCAGCACCATTGAACCACGCCAACGCCATGACAAGGTCTTTCTCAATGAGTAGGTCGGAATTCCAATCCCGATGGCGTTTACACCCAGATGTCGGGCATGGAAACCCGACCTGCGAAGGGGCCGTAACCCGGACTTATTGAGAGGTTACCATGATAACAGACAATGGTCTGATATGAG
>JAAYUJ010000258.1 GCA_012517775.1 Deltaproteobacteria bacterium | reverse complement strand
CAAGGTCCCCTCATTTTTACTTCAATGAACTGTCTTGTCTCCGGCCTCGTGCAGCGTTTGCCCCAAAGGCCCCACCTTCTTGAGGATCTCCTCGGAGAAATTCATGACCGCCCTCTTAAAGGGTGAATCCGTGTCATCCTCCAGGACAGGTCGCCCTGCATCTCCACCTTCGACTACGGCGGGATCGAAAGGAAGGGCACCCAGGAAGGGGATGTTCATCTTCACAGCGGTCTTGCGACCTCCGCCCGTGCGAAAAATGGGGATGAACTCCTGGCAGTGGGGACAGAAAAGGCCAGACATATTCTCCACGAGGCCGAGAATCTTGAGTTCGACCTTCCGGCAGAAATTTATGGATTTGCGCACATCCGAGAGAGCCACTTCCTGAGGGGTTGTGACAATGATAGCACTGGCATCCGGAATGAGATGTGCAATACTTAGAGGTTCGTCGCCTGTCCCGGGGGGGCAGTCCACGATCAGGAAATCCAAATCATCCCATTTGCAGTCGGCAAGGAACTGCTGAATGACACCGTGCTTCAGCGGACCACGCCAAATAACGGCTGAATCCGTATCTTCAAGCATTGATTCAATGGAGACCACCTTGAGATTCGGTCGGTAATTGTGGGGAATGATCTGCTTATCGGGAGTGATATCCAGGACACCCTGGAGCCCGAGCATCTTGGGGATGCTCGGGCCATGAAGGTCGATGTCCATGAGACCCACACGGTGTCCTTTCCCGGCAAGGGCCAAGGCGAGGTAAGTCGCCACACTGCTCTTCCCTACACCTCCCTTGCCGCTCATGACGATCAGCTTGTTTTTGATCCTGGCCAGCTTACAGCGAATCAAATCCTCTCTTGTCATCTTCTCTTTGCTTGGACAACTGTCACAGGATTTGGCATCACACGCTTTCATCTTTTCCTGCTCCTTATTCACTATGCTGCTGCAACTTTATGGCTTTCGAACATCCGAAAAATATCGCCACATTGGAGATTCTCTACCTGCCTGTCAACTTGGAGGACGCAAGCTCCTCACAGGTTGGCAGGCACTCAAAGTCGTTCACAAATATAATCACGATTTAACGCTTCTTTTAGATCCATATGTCAAAGGAAAACTTTACGCCCATTGATTTTGTGCAATTGAGAATTTACATTCAAAGCTGCCCGCAAATGACCGGGTGTCTTGTCATCGGCTGTTGACAAGGAGTGCGAACCGAATTCAAAAGAGCTGAATGGAGGATTGGGAGAATGCCTATTTATGAATATGAGTGCAAGAAGTGTCGATCTGAGTTCGAGGCTCTGGTCAGAAACTGTGAGGATGAAAAGAAGATGCTTTGCCCGCAATGTCAGTCTCAAGATGTAGTGCGAATCATGTCTTGCTTCTCCACAGCTTCCAGGTCCGGAAGCTCAGCTGGTTGCTCCTCTGGAAGCTCAGCCGGCCGCTTCACATGAACGTAGTGTTCAGGTCGGCAGTTGGCCGGCAGACCAGTACCGCACAGACCTTTTGCCGATTTGATCAGCCGGCATGAAGATGTCACTGCCGCAGAAACGAACCCATTTGGAGTGTCGCATGTCCTGGAATATCATCGCCCTGATAGTCGCCGTTGCAGCCTGGATTATTCTAAACCGTTGGGTCTTGCCACGAATGGGAATCACTACCTGAATGTCTTCCAGTTGCGAGATCGGGGATCGCGCAAAAAAGAAGAAAGATCCAAAACTGGATAGCTGATTTGGGAAGCTTCACCGTTTGTTTTGGAAATGGGCTGACCAGCAGATCGAAAATGTCTTCTCGACAAAACGTCATCTTGTATCGGAATGCAACCTGCAATTTTTGTCTGTGTGAAACGAAAGATGTCGACAGTACCTTCATCTACCATACGGACTTCGAGAGCGCTTCAAAATGGAATGACGATTGTAAATGACGATCGTCACGAGGATGAGAATCGCCAGGGAGCCGAATAGTCCCGCAACCCAGCGCCAGTCCAGTCTGTGGATCTGAAGAACCGAATGCCAGAGCCTCTTGAAAAATCCTGCTCGTGGAATCTCCTCCGTGCTAATCAGGAGGATGGTCTTTTTGGGCGAATCCGATAGCAGAAAGACCATCTCCCCTAAAGCCTGATTCTCACCTATCGGCGCTGTGACATCCCCCGGAGCGCGGACTTCCCACTTCAGCGCATTGTGTTGCGACTGGGGAATGAGAAAACCCACTGTCTCCTGCGGGTAAAGACTCACGTCGTCCTTCTCGCCTTTCCAGACTTTCAGGGTAGCAATGGGCTGGCCCGGTGGAAACGGCTGTACGAAGGTATAATGGCGGAAACCGAAGTTGAGGAGTTTCAGCGCTTCCCGCTCTCGACTGCCAGGAGAAGCCGCACCCATAACCACGGCAAGAAGCCTCATCCCATCCCTTTGCGCCGTTGCGGAAAGGTGATAGCCGGCGGCTGCAACGTATCCCGTTTTCAGGCCGTCAACGCTGGGATCCTTAAAGAGCAGATGGTTTCGATTGTGCTGAGTAATGTTGTTGTACGTATACTCGCGCAAGGAGTGATATCGAATCGCGTCGGGAAATTTGCGCAAATAGGCTGAGCCAAGAGTTGCCATATCCCTCGCGGTTGTGACCTGACCTTCAGCAGGCAGCCCATGGGGGTTCATGAACTGGCTCCGGTTCATTCCCAGTTCCTTTGCCTTACTGTTCATGGCATTCACAAAGGAATCGACGCTGCCGTAGAGGTGTTCTGCAAGAGCTGTGCAGGCATCATTACCCGATACAACGGTGATTCCCTTGATGAGCTCCTCAAGAGGCACTTTCGTCCCCACTCCGACGAACATTTTGGACCCGCCGGTGCGCCAGGCCGCCTCGCTGATCCATACCTCATCGGAGAGACGGGCTTTTCCCTGCTGCAGACCTTCAAAGACCAGATAGAGCGTTAGGACCTTGGTGAACGAGGCCGGTTCAATGACTTCATCCGCTTTATACTCGAGCAGGACGGATCCTGTGGAAGTCTCGACAATCATCGCCGACCGGGCGTCTATCTGTCCCGGTGAAGCCTCGATTCCGACACCTTTGGGCAACTCGGATGCTTCAACCGAAACTGTCTTTCCTGGAGTCCTGTCCTTTGCTGCCTTCTTACCCGGCATCAGCTTGACTCGCATTTTCCTGGGGGGCTCCTTTTCAACACCTTCGGAAAAAGGTGGAAACGAGACGGCAAGGATGATCCACAAAACTCCAAGAGTCAAGGCAACGAAAATTCTATGCATGCCAATTCCTTCTCTCACTGAGGT
>JAAYUJ010000257.1 GCA_012517775.1 Deltaproteobacteria bacterium | reverse complement strand
GTATCGGGGGGGAGATCAACTTGACGCATCACGGCAATCAGATTCTCCAATTCAGCGTCGGAGAGAGATGCAAACAAAGGGTTATGGGAGAGAAGCGCCTTTTTCATAAGTTTCTCCTTTTTCGCCGATGGTTCCTCCGGGGTCGTCCATGGAGAATCGTTGCAAAATCAGTGAGGGGCAATCCCTCCCGAGTAGCATGAATGGCGTATTGCCGCAGGGGATTGGATTCACACGTAACCGACATGCCGCAGGGGTTTTTTCCCGGCTGAGCCTTCGGGTGCACCACTCAACCTAGTGACGGGCAAGCTGCGAGATGTCGTCCGCGCAAACCTTCAAGGGCGGGAAGATATAGGGAACACGTTGAGCCGGTGGAAGAGGTCTTCCAGGAATCGCCCGTCCTGAACCTCCGCCTTCAGATCGCGGCTGGTCGCTGCGATTGTACTCTCTCAATAAGCAGGTCGGGATTCCAATTCCGACAGACTTCGCGCCAAAGAGTCGGGTATGGAATCCCGACCTACGAAGCGGTCGCTACTTGGACTTATTGAGAAGTTACCTGCGATCACTCTATGTCCACGTTGGGAATGAGTAAATCCGTGCATGAAATCGTGGTCATGAAACCGCACCACTCCAGGTGCAAAAAACATACATCAGGACTTCGGGTCTGTCCACAGGCATCCATCGTGAGACAGCGGTCATCAGTTTTCGGCTGTGAGGAAAAGCCTCCTCCTCCCATATGAGCATGGACTGGTTCGGACCTTGTCTATGCAGCTCAGCCAATCTGGTAACGTTCCATTCTGAACATGACATCGCCCTCAGAAGGGGTGGGCAAACTGCTCAGATGCTCATGAGCCGAAAGGATCAGCCTCTCCGTCGACTCCCAAGAAATACACGCATCGGTGATGGAGACACCATATTTCATCGTGGACAGTTGGCTGGTATTCTTCTGGTTCCCCTCATACAGATTGCTCTCGAGCATCAACCCAACAATGGCATTGTTTCCATCCATCCGCTGGTTGATCACATCCTGCCAAACGACAGACTGGAACCGGTGATTCTTGCGGGAGTTGCCGTGGGAGCAGTCGATCATGATGATTTCAGGCAGATTCTTCTTTCTCAGGAGCTCCATGGCTTCCAGGACACTCACTGAGTCGTAATTGGGGCGGGTACCGCCTCTAAGCACAAGATGTGTGTGAGGGTTACCTGTGGTCTGGACGATGCATGTTTGGCCGTGAGAATCGATTCCCAGGAAACTCTGGGGAGTAGAGGAGGCGATGATTGCATTTATGGCTGTGTCTAGCCCCCCGTCGGTGCAGTTCTTGAACCCCACGGGCATGGAGAGCCCACTGGCCATCTCGCGGTGGGTTTGGGATTCGGTTGTGCGAGCTCCGATGGCGCTCCAGCTGACCAAGTCTGCGATGTACTGCGGAGTGATAGGGTCCAACATTTCGCTGGCGGTGGCCACGCCCATCCCGGTGATTTTTAGAAGGAGGCTTCTCGCCTTTCGGAGTCCCGAAACGATGTCGTTGGAGCCGTCAAGCCAGGGGTCGTAAATCAACCCCTTCCAACCCACCGTTGTGCGGGGTTTCTCAAAATAGACCCGCATGGCGAGATAAAGCGTGTCGCTGACCTTTTCGCCCAACTCCCTGAGCCGCTGAGCATACTCGAGCGCTGCCGTCTCATCATGGATGGAACATGGTCCAACAATGGCGAGCATTCTCTGGTCCCTTCCCTCCAGGATCCTGGAGATAGTCTCGCGACTTGTAACCACGGTATCATGGGCCTTTTCCGTCATGCGGAATTCCTGTTTCAGGGTCGCCGGCGATACGAGTGGTGTGAATTCCCTGATGCGAATGTCCTCGATACGTTGCATGATCTTTCTCCTTCATTTGCTGAGAAAAGCTCTTTCACAACTGAGCACGCTGAACCGGCCGAGAAGAAGCTCTTTGAAAAGAACCCCTGTGCTCGCTGCGTCCTCTGCAGTGGATTCAAAGCTTTTCACTATTTAAGGTGTTCCATGGGGACAATGAGGGGCTGCTTCAAAAACAAAAAAGGGGCCCATGCGTTTGACCTGCGGCCCCAAGAAACAAAAAAGCCGCAGGTTGCGTCTGCCTGCGGCTCTTAATGCTCTAAAAGCGATCAACTGCACATCATCGCACCCTCCAGGCAGACGCTTTGGAGTAATAAAAATAAAAATAATAAAAGAAGCTTCTGCCTGCTCTGGTCATGAACAACTCCCTCCTCAAACCATTCAATCAACAGTATTGCCTGAGTGTTTCCGGATTCTGTGTAACCCACGGGCACAATGCTGTCAAGAACAGAATCACGATGCAAGCAGCCGATGCGGCATCACTCGTTCCTTATGATCCCCGGAAAGAGATCGAGATCTTCAATGAAATCTTCCAGGCTATCTCATGCTCGAAATACCACCGACCAAATCCGGAAGGCAGCTATAGTTCAGAGCCACATACAGACTTCAGCTCTGGGGTGCGACGGCATGTATCTTTTTAATGAGTCCAGGCAGCGATAGCTCAGTAGGTCGGGTTTCCATACCCGACGCCTTGGCGCAAAGGCTGGCGGGATTGGAAGGCTGACCTGCTCGTTGAGAAAGTACAACTAACTGCAGGAGGAATAAGTCTGAATATGCTTGTCTGCAGCATTGCACACTGGGGCAGAGCGTATTCATGCGCTGTGAGATGCTGAGACAGTCAGGCGCTTCCGACTCAGCCGGCGACCAGTGATTTCAAATCAAGGCAAGCATTCATGGCTCAATTCATTGGTATGTCCATTTGAACTTCCATGCTACGATGTGCGTTGCCAACCCGGAGGACAGGGTAACGCCGCCGGCACCTCTGTCGACCATACGGGCTCTTTCAATCCCAAGCGGTCTTTGCCCTGAACGACCTCGAAAACTGGAGAAACGAAGATGATCGCTCGAACCGCAGTTCTATTGGGTATCACGATGGCACTTGCGTCTGGGGGAACAGCACGGGCCCTCAGCCCACCCTGGTATAGCCTCCAACGTCAGCTCGCGGCCACCATCGGGACAAGCCCCTGCGTCACCGTCAGCGACGTGTACGATATCGGGGAGACTCACTACATTGATGTACAGGCGTGCACGCCGGCCAAGGCAAAAGCCCTTTCGTTCATTTTAATTCGCGACCATTCCGCGGCCTTCAACACCTTCGTTCGCGTCCTCGATCCCACTGGAAACGTCGTGAAGCCACCGCCGATCAGCGGTCCGCCCGGCCAATTTTTCAGCCCTCAGGTCTTCATCATCCAGCAGTTCAAGACAGCACTCCGCGGTAGCCCCCTCTATGTGAGGACTTTCGCGGGGTATCCTTCTGGCAGGGTGCGCATCGTCTGGTGCGAGGTCGCCAAGGAGGTCGTGCAGTATTGGAATGATGACATCGGCGATTTCTATGGCAACACGAACGACGTTGCGGCCAACGTGTTCGCGTCGGTCTGTCGCTCCCGGTACAAACAAAACGGTGTGATCATCGCAAGGATCTCATGGACCACCACGAACGCCGGGAGTGCCTCGCCCAGCATGCTCCCGGGCCGAAGGTCGAGCGACTGGGAAAAGGAGTCGAGGTGTGTCTGCCCACCTTGAGCATTTCGTCCTTGAAGATCAGCTGCTATGAAAAGCTCTCTGGTTCGCTGCTCGCAGATCGGAATTCCACTCCCGACGAACGCATGTCGGGTATGGAAAACCAACCTGCAAAGCCACTTTTCATCGTTTTGGGGTGTCCTGTAGGGACATGAACGACTACTATGAGCCAACAAACGACTGTGTGGATTCCAGAGACCTCAGAATGGGGGACCTCATTAACAGAGTGTTGACCCGCCTGAGTAACCGGGTACAATAGAATAGTGACCATCCTGCCGTTGTGTCTGAATCTCTTCGACCATCCTTCTCGCAGCACCCATCTGGGGACTGGCTTTCAGGGCGAAACGCAGGTTCGATCTGGTTCAAGATGAGGCCGGATTTGGGACTGCACCCCTCACAACGTGGGTTAACGGAACATCCCCCCGCCCCAATCCAGGAACTGGCAATATCGCAACTTGATTCTGCATCTCCCCGTTTACCCGACCAAGCCATCTGAGATGAAAGCTCAGCTCCATCGATCAGGGGATTTACGGCTGACTTTCCATATTCCATGGTTGCAGGGATAGAAATGTTCGAACAGGCTTGCAAAAAATTTCCAGACAATTTCTTAGGGGAGGGAGAAAATGACGATTCACCAAAAAACCATACTGGTCATTGATGACGATCCCGAGATTTGCGAAGCTCTTCAAGAGATCCTTTCCGAATATAACTACGAGGTCTTGACCGCTCAGGACACTACCGCCGGTACCAGGCTTATGGAGCATAAACGCCCGGATCTCCTCATCTTGGACATCATGATGACGACCATGCAGGAAGGGTTGGAGTTTGCGACTAAATTCAAGGCCAAAGAGGGGGGTTATGGGATACCGATCCTCATCGTCTCTGCCAGGCCGCCGGTGGAAAAGGGATACGGGCGATCCATCGATGAGGATATGGACTGGATCGCGGCGGACATTTTCATGGAAAAGCCGGTCGATCCGGAAGATCTCATCAAGAACGTGAAAATCCTGCTTAAAGAACCCCTCGATCAGTAACTTTTTCCGTTAAGAGATACATCCATGTGGTATCGCAGCATCGGGTTCAAATTGATCGCTTCCGTCGGGGCGGTGGCTATTTTGGTGATCGGGGCCTTTTCCTATGTCAATCTTAAATCCCAGCGTGAG
>JAAYUJ010000256.1 GCA_012517775.1 Deltaproteobacteria bacterium | reverse complement strand
GAGAGGGGTGTGAAGAATGCACACCTTCTGGTAGCGGGGGATTCCGACTTCATATCGAATGCAAACTTCGGCCTCTCGGGGAATGGTGACCTCTTTTTGAACATGGTCAACTTCCTGGCTGAAGAAGAGACCCTCATCACCATAGAGCCTCGGGACAAAGCGGGAAAGCCTCTCCTTCTCTCCCAAGGGCAGGCAAGAGCCATGTTCTGGATGGTTCTTGTCCTCGTTCCATTACTGGTGTTGGTCGCCGGATTTGCCGTCTATCGTGTGCGGAGGAGGCAGCGATGAAATGGCGCAACTCTTTCATATATCTCCTGGTTTTCCTTCTGGTTGGTGGCTATTATTATTACTTTGAGGTGGTCAAGAAAGAACAGAAAGAAGCGTCGGAAAGGGAGAGCAAGAGACTCGTTCGTTTTCAACCGGAAAGTGTTGGAGATTTGGAGATTCATGCGAAGGGCAAGGAGAAACTGCACCTGAAGAAAGATGATCAATGGCGCATTACCGAGCCAATCAGAGCAGAGGTCGATGCCAGCTCTCTTCAGGATTATTTGATTACTTTGTCTAAGGTCGGTTTTGAAAAAGAGATCACTTCCGCTGCTGAAGACCTCAAAGCTTATGGACTTCAAGATCCGCCCTTGAGGATTCGCTGGCAGGTAGGTGAGCTGTGGCAGGATCTTCTTCTGGGTGATAAGAATCCAGCGGGAGATGCATACTATGCGAGGACGGGCGACAGGACGGGTGTATACCTGATTTCCGCCGGGATCTGGAATGTTCTCAACAAGAACTTGAATGAACTGAGAAAAAGGGAATTATTCAGTTTCCTGCCTAAAGATGCACGGGTTTTCGAGGTTCTCTGGCGGGAAGGCGGCTCGGTGCGTGTTGAAGCAGGGGAGGATGGTGATGGGTGGAGAGTTTCTGATTATCCGCAACTGAAGATCAAGAAAAGCAAGGTGGAGAATATCCTGGAACAACTGAGCTGGCTCAGGGCTCGTGAATTCCTGGAGAACGAAGCGGTTAACCTCAAGAAGTATGGACTTGACCCGCCTCATGTGATCGTGAAGGTAACCCTCAAAGATGGCAAAAGCATGGAGCTCCGCCTCTCGGGAGAAAAGAAAGAAGAGAAGACACTGAAGGCAATGAGCTCTCAGCTTCCCGCCGTGGTCCAAATCGACGGAGATGTCCTTAAAGATCTTCCTGTGGAGGTTGCAACGCTGGAAGACAGAACCCTCTTCTCCGTGGAAAGAGAAAAGATTAGGCAGGTCAAATGCCGGTTGGGTGACGAGGAAATCCAGTTAGTGCAAAAGGGCGAGAACCAATGGAATTACAGGAAGGGCAACGCGAAGGAGGGGATTCTCAAAGAGGCTTGGCCCGTCAGATCTCTTCTGTGGAATCTGGCAGATGCTGAATATGACCGGAAACTGGATACCGGTCTACCGGCACCGGCAGTACCACACGGGCGTCTGGAGGTTTTCTACAACGAGTCGAAGCTGGTCACTCTTTCGTGGGCAAAGCGATCGGAGAAGGATACAGGCCCGGTCAACCTCTGGATGGAACAGGATGGGAAAAGCCAAACCGTTCAGGTGTCAGGGGAGGTTCTTTCGAAGATAGAAGAAGATCTCTCACACCTGATGCTGCCCGAAGACCAGAAGAAAAATCCGTAAGAAATGCAAAAGGTTTGACATGGAGTTCTCGGTACTTTCTCAATAAGTCCACGTAACGATTACCTTGTAAGTCGAGTTTCCATACCGGACATATTGGCGCAAAGGCTGTCGGGATTGGAATCCCGACAGCCTTATTGAGAAAGTACAGATCTTGGGCGATAGTGCCTCAGCAGACCAACCACGGTTCCCACGATTTCCACATCTCCAGCAGGAACCCTGATGGTTTTCATCTGACTGTTGGCAGGACGAAGCTCCACTTCATCTCCCTGCTGATAGAACTTCTTGACCGTCGCATCTCCATTGACAAGAGCAACCACTGTCCGGCCGTTCACAATGGGAATTCGGCGAGAAACAATCAGAATGTCTCCCTCTCGAATCCCCTCTTCAGCCATGGAATCCCCCCGCACCTTCAAGGCGAAGTTCTGCCCATTTCCCAAAAAACTTGCCGGTATTTCTATGGATTCCGGCACTTCGACGGGTTCGATGGGGCTTCCCGCCGCAACCGTGCCACGGAAAGGGATGATTGTTCCGCCTGTAAGCAGGGGCAAGAGATGGAGATGTCGTCTTCCGCCTTT
>JAAYUJ010000255.1 GCA_012517775.1 Deltaproteobacteria bacterium | reverse complement strand
GCTGTCAATCGTTCTTCCATCAGGGTCCTCCAGAAGGTCAAAATGATGGACTTATTATAGCTGCAGAGTGAGGCGTCTCAACCCTAAACTCATCCATTGCACCTCCTATACAGGGCTGAGCCATCGCATCCCAGTCCCCCTGATTGGGCCGGTCTTCTCCTCTCTTGACTGTGTTGCATGCCATTTCTCACGACCGGAGGAGCTACAAAGCATTCCCAGAGAGATCGGCTGCACAGGCAATAACCACCTGATCGCTTTTCTGCTCAAGGGCGGGCAGTTCTCCAGGATCTCAGCATGGGAAAGCGAGGGGAAACTGCCCATGTTCAGCGGCTTGTTTCGTAAAACCTGTCGCAAAGATGTCGCAAACATTGGCGCCAACCTGCCGCAAAAATCAGTGAGGACCCACGAGCCGGTAGAGCAGTTGATGGGTCTCGCCTTCGGCGACAATCAGACCTCTATCGACCATCGCTTTCAAATCACGCTGCAGAGATCGATGGTTGGCCTCGGGGCAGTTGCGTTTGAATCCCTTCAACATTTCATGACCCTCAATCGTCAAGGCCTCGATTCAAGGTGGCATCCTCATCGACCCAGTTCTCTTCGGTGTAGGACATCCCTTTTCGCCCCGGTACCTTGCGTGGTGGTCCGGCGCGGTAGAAAGAACAACTCTTGGGGCCATAGCAGAAGGTTTCAAACCGGTACCGCTTTTTGGATGGGTTCCAATGGTCGATGATCATCTCCACCGGCATGCGGCAACCCCAAATGCAGGTTGAACACTTGGATTCATAGGTTCGAACGTCCAGGCGTCGATGCCCCCGACTGCGATAGGTCTCCAGGTCGGGCGGCACCCCAAGAAATGGTGGACCACTGGAGGGTTCGTTTGTGGGAACTTTCAGCACCTTGAGACCGCTGGTTTTGTAAAATCCCGCCGTCTCTATTCGCGGATCCGGAACGGGGTTCGACAGACCGCACACCTCCATACCGACGGAGAATCGGTGCTTATCCTGCGCAGCTTTTCCGACGGCAATCAGAAATTCCCCGCTTGCTTCCCCGCAGGTCCCGTCAACCCGAAGCACGAAACCCTGGTAGGTGTGGTGCCGTTCATCAAAAGACCGCACAAGGCGGATGCGTGGCTGAACGGCCACGATGCGGCCCGACCATGCGGCTTTCTCCATGCTTGGCTTGGTCCGTGGCATCTATTCTTTCCTGACAAATCGCTGGGGCACGCACGGTTCATCCCGGAACCCGGCTTTCACCAGGCGTTGAATCAGCGCCCTTTGCCGCATGTGACAGTTTGAATTGGCTCAATGAAAGCCGGCAACGCTCAGATCTCCCATGTTGCCATCTACCTCAACCAAGGCAACAAGTGCCTGAGGAACCTGCCCATAAGTTCCTGTGCTCCCCAGACCTCTTCGCTTGTTTTACCTGGAACTCTTGGGAGGATCTGGAACTCCACGGCTAGGAACAAGTCAATCCATATCCATTCATTTTGGGACAGACCTATGAGTGCACGGGCGAGATCATCCATGCTCATGTCGGTGCCAAATCCGGAGAGGATTCGTTCCGGTGCTGGCTCACCCTCCCTCTGACTGAACTGTTCTTTCCGTGGATCCCACTCCAGAAGGAAGTCTTCCCATCGCGCACACTTGTCCTTGTGGCCTTGGGGGTCGGGGTCGCTTGGATCGTCCACATACCCACCGTCTATCCTGAGAAGCAATGGGGCGGGAATTTGCCTGCCCAGGTCATGGATCACAAGCGGAATGTCGCTATTTTCCAGATCGCGGACGAGGTCATGCCAAACCCAGTCTTGCTGCATGATGTGGCGGGACCCTTTGGCCGAAGGGTAGGCGGAGCTGATAGAGCGCCCCAGCCCTTTTTCGACATACAGTCCGGCTAAAATCGAACCTTCAGCCCATCTGTTCCAGTCAAAAAAGAACTTCCCGTGTTTGCAGGCGGGCCAGTCACTGGATGGGACCAGCCACCACGAAGTGCTGTGCGGCTCTGTCCTGTTCCATGGCCGCGCCACCAACTTTCCGGTCTGGGAAGAGCAGACCGTTTGAATGGCGTAGCACATTTCCCGTGGAGCACGGAATTTCGTCCTTAATCCCACAGGCATTACCTCCTTGGACCTGCACGGACTTTAACAGCTCATTTCTCGGCCAATCTCTACACACCCGCCCAATGTTTCATTTTCGTTCGATTTACCCTGCTCCATCCAATCAGCACAAGATCTTAATGGGAGCTCCAGGTCGCTGAATTGATTGAGAAACGGAACATGACCCGATTCAATCGATCCTGAAAATGTCCACAATCGTCTCCAGGCAGGGGCGCAGTTCAAGATCGTTGACGCCGACGGAGAACCAGTTGTCCGGTTTCTGGTAGATGTCGAAGCCTCGGCCGATCTTGATTTTCCAGCCATTCTCCAGACGGATTTCACGATCGTGCTGATGCTCGTTGTACGTCACGTTCAGTTTGATCCCGTATTCGATCAAGCTCGAAGCAAGATTCTGGAATCTGTTTTCGGCTTCCTTGCGCTGGATCTCGTCATCGAAGCCGGTGGTGAGGTTGATGGCGTGGACGGACCCATTTTTTACGACCAACTCGCAGAATCGAACCACGTTCGCTATCTGATGCTGGGATCGGATATAGGGATTCTCAATGTCAATCACCCGGGCACCACGGAGGTATTCACCGAATATGGCTTCGTAGGTGTAGCCCGTATCTCCGCAGAAGATCTTAAAGTGCTTCTCCTTGGGTTCTTCAGCCAGGGGTGAAGGTAAATCCTCTTCTTTCTCCGAACCTCCCGATGCACTCGGTGAGGCTGGAGATCTCGGCGTTGGAAAGTGATTCCCCTTCTGAACCCTTTGGACAGATTG
>JAAYUJ010000026.1 GCA_012517775.1 Deltaproteobacteria bacterium | reverse complement strand
TCCGGCAATACTCGTTGATACACTCGAGGAAAACGCTGCCGTATTGATCCAGTTTGATCGAACCGACTCCGTGGATGTGGAGCATGGCTTCCCTGGTTCGAGGCAGGTGGGTGGCCATTTCAGCGAGGGTCTTATCCGAAAGGATGACATAAGGGGGTACATTCGATGCGTCCGCCAATTCCCTCCGCACGTTCCGAAGTTCTTCGAAAAGCTCCTTGTGAAGAGCACTCGGCTGGTCTTGAGTGTTTTCACGGGCTTCAATTTCCGATTCATCATCGATATCGAGCCTTCCGAAGACAGTCTCCATGCCTCTCAGGACATTCCAACCCTGCGCTGTCACGGTCAGGAAACCGACCTCGGGGTCCTGAACCATGAAACCCTTGTGAAGAAGCTGACGTGCCACCTGCCTCCACTGCTTCTGCGACAGGTCCCTTCCGATCCCGTAGGTCGAAAGCTTGTCGTGCCTGAATCTCAAGACCTTCTGTGCCCTCGACCCCCGCAGGACCTCGATGATGTGACGGATGCCGAAGCCTTCTCCGGTTCTCTTGACGCACGAAAGAAACTTCTGAGCCGGGATGGTGATGTCGCTCAACTCCAGGTTTCCCGCCAGGCAATTGTCGCACATGGAGCAGTGTGCTTCTGAAAACGTCTCGCCGAAATACCCTAGAAGGGGAATGCGCCTGCAGACTTCGGATTCGGCGAAACTGAGCATGGCGGCGAGTTGCAGATTGGCCGCCCGCTGCTCCATGCCCTCCTTTTGCGCGATCAAATGCCTGACTTTGTGGACATCACCGTAGGAGAAAAGCAGGACGCACTCGGCTTCCATCCCGTCCCTTCCCGCTCGGCCGATTTCCTGGTAGTAGCTCTCAATGTTCCTGGGCAGGTCGTGGTGGAGGACGAATCGGACGTTGGATTTGTCGATCCCCATGCCGAAGGCGATGGTCGCCACGATGACCTGGACCTGGTCCCGGACGAACCGGTCCTGGTTGCGGTCTCGCTCTCCATCCGGCAGGCCGGCATGGTAGGGAGCGACGGAAAATCCCCTGGATCCGAGCTCAGCGCAGAGCTCATCCACGTGGCTGCGCGTCGCGCAGTAGATGATGCCCGGATCATTGGGGTATCTCCGCAGCAGGTCCATCGTGACCTGAAGGGGTTTATCCTTAGGGACTACCCTGATGAGGAGGTTCTTCCGATTGAAGCTCGCCACAAACTCGTTGGAGTCTTCAAGACCGAGAGAACGCTTGATGTCGTTGCGGACCCGTTGGGTCGCCGTTGCAGTGAGCGCGACGCATACCGCCTGCGGCATTTGGGAACGCACTTCGGCAAGCTGGCGGTATTCCGGGCGGAAGTCGTGGCCCCACTCAGAAATGCAGTGCGCCTCGTCGATGGCCAGGCACGAAACAGGGACGGGTGCAAGCAGTGCCTGCATCTGGGGTTTGAGGAGGGTTTCCGGGGAGACGTAAAGAAGATCCAGTTTCCCTTGCTGGATGGAGTCCACATTGCGACGGTACGTTTCAGGCGGGATGGAGCTGTTGAGCACCGCTGCCGGGACTCCATGCTGAGTGAGCTGGGTCACCTGGTCCCTCATGAGGGCGATCAGGGGCGAGACGACGAGAGTGAGCCCCTCCAGCATCATTGCCGGAATCTGGTAACAGAGCGACTTGCCGCCGCCGGTGGGCATGACGGCAAGGCAGTCCCTGCCCCCAAGAACGCTCTCGATCACCTCCTGCTGCAGCGGCAGAAAAGCATCATATCCATAGACGGATTTGAGAATCCCCCTCGCCCGCTCGATCATGGCCAAGATGCCGTTGTCGTGAATGTGTTCCTTGCCTTCCATAACATCGGCGGTTGTCGCGAGTGTATACCTTGACCATCCGATCATTTCGATTCTACCGACGATGTTGCCTGACGTTACCAAATATCGACAGAGGAATGCAACTTCTTCGGAACTCATCACAAGCAGTCACTCTTCTCTCTGGGATATCAGACAGTTGTTTTGTTCTCTAATACTCTCTCAATAAGTAGCTCGGGATTCCTATCGCGACAGGGTTTGCACCCGGATGTCGGGTATGGAAACCCGACCTACAAGGCAGTCATACCTGGAGCTTACTGAGATGGTCAGGCCTGAGCGTCAGATATTCTTCAAAAGGACATTCGCAGGAGATTCCCGAACCGCCGCGCGAAATGTGTCAAGGGATTCCGTGAGTCTGACGAAGGTCTCGGAAGCGACTAGGGGAAGCTCCTCGGAGCCGCTCCGATCCAGCAGTTCGATAACCATCTGGATGGTAATCTTCTCAGGATCCAGTCCCGGTTGGTACAGGGCGTCGTCTTCATCAGGGCTTTTGACCTCCGAGAGCACGCCGCAGGCAACCAGGTCCTCAAGGAGACGCTGCAAAACGGACACAGGAAGTTTTACTCCCCCGGCAATGGCCTTCATACTCAGCCCGCCCCCGAAATCACAGAAGTGCCTCAATACCCGGTTGACAAGGAAAAGTGCGAGGAGCCTCCTTCCGGCATGACTGATCCGGTTGGTGCTCTGTTCAATCGTGAGGCGATCGAGGTTCTGAAAGGCATGTGAAACATAGGCCCCCACGAGGACAATCAGCCAGCTCAGCTGCAGCCAGACTAGAAAGAGGGGCAAGGCGGCGAAGCTCCCATAAATCGCATTGTATTTGGAAACCCCTATCTGGAAGTGTATGTAAATCCTCTGGAAAACCTGGTAGGCCGTCCCTGCTAGAATGCCCGCAAGGGCGGCGGCCGTTACCCTCACACTTGTGTTGGGTATGATGGTGTAAAGAAGGGTGAAAAGCAGCCAGATCACCATCAGGGGCAGGATCTTGAGACCGGCAAAAACGGCGGGGCCGACCGCTTCCAGCATGCTGATCCGATTGACGGCAAACTCCACCTCGCTCGTGATCAGGACGGTGAGGGTGCTGGAGACGGACAGAAGGACCGCACAGAGAACAGACAAGGAGAGATAATCGGCGGCTTTTCGCAGGAGTGGCCTGTCCTTGGCGACTCCCCAGACATCGTTGAAGCCTTTCTCAACGCTTCCGAACACCTTGATCACCGACCAGAAGAGAACTGCCACTCCCACTCCGGCGACCACTCCTCCCTGGGTAGTTTCCAGGAGATTGTGGGCGAAGCCGATCATTTTGGTGACGACTTCCTCCTGTCCCTGTCCTCGACGGAGGATCTCCCTCTCGAGCAGCCTGTCGAGTCCAAACCCTTTGGCCAGGCCAAAGAGCATGGCCAGTACGGGGACGATGGAAAGAAGCGAATAAAAGGTGAGACCCGCAACCCGCAGGTGGAGTCTTTCTTCCGAGAGTTGCCGGATGGTCAGGATCAGGATTTTCAGAGTGCCGACGGCAACCCTGCCGGTCCATGGGAGCTCTCCGGCATCCACGCGCCAGATTCCCACTTTCAGGTAATCCAGAATGCCTCCTATCCTTCCCGTCAAATGAGAGCCTCGATCCATTGCCTGCCTCCGCCGACCATATGCTTTAGGCCTGCATCCGCCATTCAAATTTTGACCTGTCTTGCGCCGCGAGGAACATATCGGAGCATGAGATGCATTCAACCCCATCTTGACGATGAAGGACACGAAGGGCACGACGCAATGAAATGGAGCCGGATACTGGTGCAAGGATTGTTCACAAGAAACAGGAAAGCGCAGGACAGACTGTCAAGGAATGCATGCCGGCATTTTTCGTATTTCAGACGGACCATTCTCCAAGCTCGCGGACCGCCTCCTCAAGCAAGGGCGGATCATCAAAGCTGAGAAAGGCGCCACTCCATGAAGGAGGCGCATGCAATGCGAGCCACACGATGGAGCGTGCCGGTTGATGAGGGGGTTCCAGCCTGCCATCCCTCTTGAGATTCACATAGTACTCAGCGTGGTCCCCGGGCATGGATTCCGGCCCCTTTTCCCGCAGCACCACCTGCATCGCAGTGTCCACTACCCCGGGGCGAACCGCAACGGCCACGATGGAAGGCTCTTCCTCAGCCAGTACCCGTGTGAAATGATTGAGACCGGCCTTTGCCGCACAGTATGCACTCGCCGCCAAGATGGAATGGGTGGCCGCACCGCTGCTCACGTTCACGATTCGCCCCTGCGTCCTTCGCAGCTCAGGTAACGCGGCCCTCGCCATAAAAAAAGGTCCCATGAGATTGACCTCCACGCACCTCCTCCATTCCAGAGGATCGGCTACAGCCACCATTGCAAGGGGCTCCACCATGCCGGCGTTATTGATGACCGCATCGACCCGCCCGAAAGCCCGCACTGTCTCCTCGATGGTCCGAGTACTGACCTCAGGATCGGCCACATCGCCCGTCACACTCAGCGCGGCACCCCCGAGTCGTTTCACCTCGGATTTGACCTCTTCCATCCGTTCCGCTGAACGGGAGACGAGAACAACACATGCTCCGATTTTTCCCAGCCATCTAGCGGCAGCGGCCCCTATGCCCCGGGATGCTCCCGTTACGATCACTGCCGGTGCGCGCCGATCCATTCATCCCCCCTCCATCCGCCTGCCAGCATGATGCACTCCATGAATTGATCACCATTCACTGATGAGTCGTCTTTCGACTTCACTCCACTTCGAGCTCAGTGTCTTCACTGCATCCAGGGCAAGATCCAGATGCATGGGCATGTGGTTCGCGTAGATCTCCTCATGGAGCTTCTTGCCCTTGATGCCCCTTTTCTCCAGAGGCATGTCCGAAACGAGCATGATGGACCCAATGGGGACCTCATAGCGGTATGCCACGGAAAAGAGAGTGGCAAGCTCCATTTCGATAGCCATGATCCTCTGATGACGAAGGTACGCGATGAAATCCTCATCATATTCCCACAAACGCCTGTCCGTTGTATAGACGATGCCGCATTTGGGGAGCAGCCCCTTCTGCTTCACAGCCCCGATGCAAAAGAGATTCACGGAGGATGCGGGAATGGCGGGGAATTCAGGTGGCAGGTAATGTCTGCTGGTCCCCTCGC
This sequence comes from Deltaproteobacteria bacterium, assembly GCA_012517775.1. Lineage (GTDB taxonomy): Bacteria > Desulfobacterota > Syntrophobacteria > Syntrophobacterales > Syntrophobacteraceae > JAAYUJ01. The sequence continues at coordinate 8,782 of JAAYUJ010000026.1, read as the reverse complement.
CCCTGATGGCTGCCGTTGGGATGACAAAGTCCCCAACCTGTAAGGTATCGTCGATACCTCCACACATCCCGAGCATGATGACCGACTTGAGACTGTCCAGGTAGGCGACGCAGTTGATGAGGAGCGCAGCCTGGGGGGAGCCGATGCCGAAGTCGATCATGGTGCAGTTCATGTCCTTGACGTTGACGATCCTGAAGTTTCCTTCCCTGTATACTCCCTGGGTCCGTTCCTGGAATGCCTTCAGATATTGCCTGAAATTCGTGATCAGAATGTGGTCGCAAATCTCTTCAAGGGGACAGTTTGTATATCGCTCCAGCGTTTGACGGATGTATTCATGTTCCTTGAGTCCCACGGGTGATCTCCTTCTGAATTTCCATACGGATCATGATCTGCGAACCTGTTGATTGCTGCCAGACTTTCGGGATGAGAACATACAGGGGTGGAACAGAGATGTCAATGTATTCAAAGGGATGGGAGAGGCCCAGGCAACTTCTCAATCAGTCCTGGTGCCGACTGCCTTGCAGGTCGGATTTCTATACCCGACACTCTGGGGCAAAAGCTATCGGGATGTGAATCCCGTCCTACTCATTGAGAAATTCCGGATGATCTCCCCATCATTCTGTATTTTCGACATATTTTAGCCCTTATACCTTGACAAGCTCTATATGGTCCTGTAATTGTCATGGAGTATCGTCCCATTTGAAAGATTAACCACAAGTTCTCAAAAAGCCCAGGCAGCGACAGCTCTGCAGGTCGGGTTTCCATAACCGACACTCTGGGGCAAAAGCTATCGGGATGTGAATCCCGTCCTACTCATTGAGAAAGTACGATTGACCGGTTCCTGGAACCTTTGGTTTGATCCCCGCCTCTTCACTGATTGAAATGCAGTTTGAAACCTGCTCTCGGGTCCAGGGGGTCTGGATGCGGAGCCGGCAGCCTGTGTACATTGAGAAGAATAAGAACCCCCTTGATTTGCGACCTTTTCCCATTGTCCCCACCGGTCCGAAATGTCGACCCTCGGCTATGGCGGCCAATGGATGCACAAAGGAGGAAGGATGTTGAGAGTGGTGAGCGTGTTGGGGAGCCCGAGGGCAAGAGGAAACAGTGCGATACTTGCAGAACATTTCTGCAAAACTGCGAGGGAACTCGGGGCAGACGTACGCACCTATGTATTGAACGACCTCAACTACAGGGGGTGTCAGGCCTGCATGGCTTGCAAGACCGAGCTGGACAAGTGTGTGCTGGAGGACGATCTGACCGAGGTCCTGGAATCCGTCGCCAACACGGACGTGCTCCTGATGGCCTCACCGGTCTATTACGGGGAAGTGTCGAGCCAGCTCAAGGGGTTCATCGACCGCACCTTCTCCTACTTGGTCCCCGATTTTCCTTCCAATCCCAGGCCGTCCCGGCTCACACCGGGTAAAAAGCTTGTGTTCATCCAGGCGCAGGGGCAACCCGACGCAAGCCAGTTCGCCGATATCTTTCCCAGATACAGCAATTTCTTCAGATGGCACGGCTTCACCGATGCCTATCTCATCAGGGCTTGTGGAGTCATGGACCAGGGAGATGTCGAAAAGCGCCGGGACGTGCTCGACCTTGCCGGGGACACTGCCAGGACCGTGTGTGAGAATTCGTAGACATTTGAGGCAGTATGGATCGTTGTCAGCCAGTGGAAACCAGCCACCGCGCCAGGCAGGAAAGCAGAAACGCGGCCACAAGGCCCCCACACCACAATGCGGCGAACCACAGCCATTGCTGCCGCTTCTCAGTATACGGTCTCATGGGAGGACTTCCCTCTGAACAGATAGTAGCAAAAGCCCGTGTATGCGAGCACCACCGGCAGCAGGACGGCGGTACCCACGAGGAGAAGTGACTGGGAAGGCCCGGCTGCCGCCGCCTGCCGAAATGTGACCTCGAACGGGACGAGCCATGGCCACAGGCTGATCCCCAGACCAAGATAGGCCGTGAAAAAGACCCCAAGGCTCATGAGAAATGGACGGTATTCCCTGCCGGTGTAGAGATCGCGCCATATCATGACGAAGAAAGCCAGGCTGCAGAGCGGGATGGGGAGCAACAGGTAGAGATTGGGCATACTGAACCACAGGCTTCGGATGTGCGAATGCATCATGGGCATGCTGATGCTCACGATGACAAGGAAAAGACCGATATATCCCAACACATAGGATGCACACCTGCGTGCCCATTCCTGGGTGATCCCATCGGTTTTCATCACCAGCCATGTAGCCCCAAGCAGTGCATAGCCGAATACGAGAGCCATTCCCACCATGACGCTGTACGCATTCACCCAGTCGAATACGCCCCCGGCAAAGCTCCTGCCGTCCACCTTCACCCCCTGAACAAGCGCACCAAGAACCATACCCTGCATGAAGGCGGCCGCAAGGGAGCCGAAGTGGAAGGCATAGTCCCAGATGCGGCGGGATCTCATCGCCTTGAAGCGGAACTCGAAGGCAACCCCCCGAAATATGAGTCCAAGCAGCATGAGGATCACCGGTATGTAGAAAGCGGGCATCAGAATCGCATATGCCAGCGGGAACGCGGCAAAGAGCCCACCGCCGCTCAGGACAAGCCAGGTTTCATTGCCGTCCCAGAAAGGCGCGATTGAGCTCATCATCCGGTCCCGACACTGTTCAGACGGCGCAAAGGGGAAGAGAATCCCCACCCCCAGGTCGAACCCGTCAAGGAGAACATAGAGGAGGAGAGCCGTACCAATGAGCCCGTACCATATGAGAGGAAGATCGATGAAGTTCTCGAAGTTAAACATGCCGACCTCCCTCTTCTCCGGCCCATTCCGCAATGACGGGTGGTTTTCTCAAACCGTGGGAACCATAAGGCTCCTCATCACTCTCGGGACCTTTGCGAATCAATTTCAGGATGTAGTGAACACCGGCGCCGAACACGCATCCGTACACGAGCAGGAAGGTGCCGAGGGAGACGGCCACAGGCGCACCAGGAACGGGCGAAACAGACTCCGCCGTCTTCATGACGCCATAGATCATGTATGGCTGTCGTCCCACTTCCGTTACAAACCATCCTGCCAGGACCGCAATAAAGCCTGCAGGAGTCATTGCCATGCACCAGCATTGAAACCAACGGGCATCAAAAAGACGCTTTTTGAGGTGCAGCACAAGAGCCATGATGCCGGTCAGGATCATGAGCATTCCGATTCCCACCATGAAACGAAAGGTCCAAAACACCCACGCCACAGGCGGGCGCTCTTCCCTGGGCCACTCCTTGAGGCCCCGGACCAATCCGTTCGGATCATGGGTCAGGATCAGACTGGACATCTTGGGAATTTCGATGGGATGCCGGGTAGTCTCTCCCACTTGATCCGGCAGGCCGAACAGCTTCAGAGGTGCTCCCTCCCGGGTCTCCCACAATCCTTCCATGGCGGCCACCTTCACCGGCTGGTGCTTGAGAGTGTTGAGGCCGTGTGCGTCGCCGATCAGCAACTGCATCGGGGCCACGAAAACGGCCATGATCATGGCCATGCCCAGCATGACACGGGCATGCGACACATGACGCTTACGCAGCAGGTAGAAACCTCCAACTCCCGCAACCACGAACGCCGCAGTCAGGTAAGCGGCCACGACCATATGGATAAAACGGTAGGGAAACGACGGGTTGAAGATCACTTCAAGCCAGTCGGCGGGATACAACATGCCGTCGGCTCCCTGGAGAAATCCCCGGGGAGTCTGCATCCAGCTGTTGGCAGACAGGATCCAGAAAGCCGAAATGAGGGTCCCCGCCGCGACAATGATGGTCGAGGCGAAATGCATCACGGGGCTGACCCGGTTCCAGCCAAAAAGCATGACACCCAGGAAGGAAGCCTCAAGGAAAAAGGCTGTCAATACTTCGTAGCCCAGAAGCGGCCCCAGCACATTGCCTGCCTTGTCCGCAAATACCGACCAGTTGGTGCCGAACTGAAACGACATGACCACGCCCGACACCACCCCCATACCGAACGTGACGGCAAAGATTTTGACCCACATTCGATAGGTTTCGGCATAGACGACATCCTTCGTCCTCAGCCATCGCCATTCGAGCATTGCAAGCCAGCTTGCCAGACCAATGGTGAAGGACGGAAAAATGATGTGGAAAGATATGGTGAATGCAAACTGGATTCTCCCCAACAAGACCGGATCAAGCTTGTCGAGCATACTGCAATCCTCGCTGTTTTTGAGTCGGCTGATGAAGTTGTGAAGTGTGATTCGAAGGACACGCTGACGCGCTTAAGATAGTGTCCGTTCAGACAGAGTCAAGGAGATCAGGAATACGGGATACGGCAGGCCCCGCTTCCATGGGTCTTCACTTCCCGCCTATGAGATGAGGCAGCCATTATTCGGATGATGGTCTGTGTGGCATCGTACGAGGTGAATCCCCGGTTGGAAGCCATCTCCCGGTCTATGAGCTGCCGACTCATGATGTGATCTGAATGAACCGGTTGAAGAGTCTGCCGAGGGGCGGCTCTTCCGATTTCAACGCCCCGTGAGGGCAGACTTCGATGCAGCAGTAGCATCGGATACACCGGTCGTAGTCGAAACGGAGCTTTTTCCCCTCCTGGCGAATCGCCCCGGCAGGACAATAGCGGCGGCAGTCGCCGCAGCTCCTGCAGAGTTTTTCATCCGTCACAGGACGCTGGATGAGATATTTTCTGAGATACTTGTGAGTCTGCCGGGGTCCGAACACGAGGGGGGTAATTCGGGGAAGGATGAATTGGGAGACTGAGGGCAATTCCCCGACCACCTCGATGGATTCAGGCATCTCCCCTGCCCTTATGGCCGCGAGGCTGGTAAAAACCTTCTCGGGGTCGACGCCGAGCATCCGGGAAACCGTTGCATCCAGAGCAACGGCATCCCGGCTTCCCAGGATCACGCCCACATGCCTTGGAGTTCCACTCTTTCCCGGCCCCTGACCGTCCATGGCAAGGATTCCGTCCAGGATCGTAAAGGCCGGTTTCACGGCTGAATAGATGCGGTAGAGCAACAACCCGAACATCTCACGGTCCACTCCCACCCGCAAGTGCCATTGAGGCTTCCTGAATCCCACCACACAGCCGAACAGGTTCTTGACACCCAGGGTGAGAAGCATTTGGCTGTGGGTTTTGAGCTTGGGGAGGTTGATGACAATGTCCGCCGTCATGGCAGCCTCGGCAAGCTCGATGCGATGGAAAGGCTCCCCCACGTCCACCATGACTGAAGACCGGAATTCCCTGACTTCCACATCCAACCCCTGGAGGGCGCTCATGATGCCGCTCTCTTTCATGACCTTTTCCAGAGACCCCATGGCAGGGCTGTCGGAGATGCGGACTTTCCCCCCTTTCTCGAGCACGTATTCGACAACTCCCCGCACGATCATGGGGTGCGTCACCATGGCCCGGTCAGGAGTTGCAGCAGCCAGGAGATTCGGCTTGATGAGAACATGGCTGCCCCTTGTGATCCTTTCCCCATTCATGACTTCCATCATATGAAACAGCTTGGGCTTGAGATCCTCGTATGTGTAAGAGGCGATGCTCGAATAGACCGTGCTCATGATTCGTCCCTGAAATCCACGATGATGTACCGTGGATCCGCCAAGTGCTCACCTTTGCATCGCGGGCATCGGCCAGGCCTGGTGAATCGCTTTCGGCCATCAAACGTGTAGGAGCACTCCATACATCGAGCCGGCACAACCATCAGCCTCTTCTTCCGGGCGGCAACGGTCCGGTCAATGTGATCGAGATGCTCGTAGACCTCCTTCTCACGGATGTGCAGGAGCTGTGAAAGCTCTCTCACACTCCGCTCCTCCTCAGAGAGGAGAAGGATCATCTCCCTGCGGATGGTGTCCATGGAACCGGAGCTGCTCCTTTCCCGTCAGTAAATTGTCTACGGACATGGTTTTCAGTCAACCGCTACAGGTCAGGCGCCCTGTGAATCATTGTCCAAACCTGCCGGTTCGCTGGTACTTCCCGTCCGCTCAAGGGCGATTGCGCATTTCTCGAAGGCCAGACCCTCAGGACCAACATCGTCAAAAGGCTTTTAGCTTCTTATTCTGGCTGCTTTCATCTTGCTCGTCAATAGTGTCAACGACCTGCAAGCAAGAATGGCCAAGGATTTGCAAGTGATATCAACAACCCGGGTAGCCTCTCGATAAGTTCAGATAACGATAGCTTTGCAGGTCGGGTTTCCATACCCGACACGCAGGCGCGAAGGCTGTCAGGATTGGAATCCTGACCTGCTTATTGAGAAGGTGCCGTTGAAAATCGGCGATACTGAGAGTTGTCCCGGCGTCATCCGCTTGATATCTTCTATCATCACATCTATGGAGGGAGACAGTCAGATGACTGCTTCGTTGGTTCACCTCTCAGAGCATGGTTTGCCGTTCTATGAGCTCCTTCACTTTAGCGAGCGGCTTCGATCCAACAGGGGATCAGCCGCAGGCCATCGACACCCTGGCCAAAAATGTCGCCTCCGGTGTCAAAGAACAGACACTCCTCGGAGTCACGGGTTCGGGTAAGACGTACACGATGGCCCATGTCATCGCCCTCGTTCAGAGACCGACTCTGGTCATCGCCCCGAACAAAACACTGGCAGCCCAGCTGTATGGGGAGTTCAAGGCCTTCTTCCCCAACAACGCCGTTGAGTACTTCGTTTCCTATTACGATTACTACCAGCCTGAAGCTTATGTCCCCCAAACGGATACCTACATCGCCAAGGATGCCTCCATCAACGAAACCATCGACAAGATGCGCCATTCCGCCACTCGCTCGCTCCTGGACCGAAGAGATGTCCTCATCGTCGCAAGTGTCTCCTGCATCTATGGCTTGGGATCGCCGGAGGAATACCGGAGAATGCTCCTGCGACTGGAGACGGGAGCTGAAACCGGAAGAGAGCGGGTTCTGCGAAAACTGGTGGAGATCCAGTACGAGCGCAACGACACGGACTTTCACCGGGGGACCTTTCGGGTGCGTGGCGACGTGGTGGAGATCTTTCCGACATACGAGGAGGATCTGGGAATCCGGGTCGAATTCTTCGGGGACGAAATCGATGTGATCCGGGAGATCGATCCTCTGACGGGAAGGACATACCGCACCCTGGAGAAAGTGGACATTTATCCGGGAACGCATTATGTCACCAGCAGGGACAACCTCGATCGGGCCATAAAGGCCATTCAGGCTGAGCTTTCCGAGTCTCTGGAGCTCTTCCACCGGGAGGGGAAGCTTCTGGAAGCCCAGCGTCTGGAGGAAAGGACACGCTTTGATTTGGAAATGCTCCTGGAGCTCGGTTACTGCAGTGGTATCGAGAATTACTCCAGGCACCTCGACGGCCGAAAGTCCGGGGAACCTCCTGCAACGCTCATTGCATACTTTCCGCAAGATTGGCTTCTCTTTATTGACGAGAGTCACATTACCCTTCCTCAGCTGCAGGGGATGTACCGGGGAGACCGCTCCAGAAAAGAGACACTGGTCCGGTACGGCTTCAGACTGCCTTCCGCCATGGACAACCGTCCTCTTTGCTTCGAGGAATTCGAAGCAAAATTGAATCAGGTGATTTATGTCTCAGCTACCCCGGGACCTTATGAGCTCTCTCGCACCCAGGGGCACATCGTAGAGCAGATCATTCGTCCGACGGGCCTTGTGGACCCCCGGATTGAAGTGCGTCCCGCCGATTTTCAGGTGGATGATCTCATAGGGGAAATCCGACGGAGCGTAGCCGATGGCGGCCGGGTCCTGGTAACTACTCTGACCAAACGCATGGCGGAAGATCTCACGGACTATCTGGCAGATCTCGGCATTCGAGTCCGCTACATGCATTCGGACATCAATACCATTGAACGCATCGAACTGGTGCGGGATTTGCGTCTGGGTGAGTACGACGTTCTGGTGGGCATCAATCTGCTGCGGGAGGGGTTGGACATCCCCGAAGTATCCCTGGTAGCCGTCCTCGATGCCGACAACGAGGGATTTCTCCGATCGGAGCGTTCCCTCATCCAGACGGCGGGGAGAGCCGCCCGCAATGTGAACGGACTGGTAATCCTTTACGCCAACCGGGTCACGGACTCCATGCGGAGAGCACTGGAGGAAACCAACCGACGTCGCGAAATCCAACTGAAGCACAATCAGGAGTTCAATGTCACACCCCAGACCATTCATAAAGAAATAACCGATATTTTGGCCGAATACAGGGAACGGGAATCTTTGCCTTCGACTGAGTTCCTGGTGGAGCCAGTGAAGCCTTTTGAATCCGCCCAGGCGGATGTCTCCCTGAACAACCAGATCAGGTATTATGAGAAAGCCATGAAAGAGGCTGCAGCCCGGTTGGAATTCGAAAAAGCCGCAGCCTTGCGTGATCAGATCAAGCGCCTGCGTGAGCAGGAACTGCTCATGCAGGGCTGACTCGCCATCTCGGGAGCAGAAAGACGTACCTTCTCAGTAAGCAAACGGAGATTCCCATCCCGACGGCGTTTGGACCCTGATGTCGGGAATGGAAACCCGACCTGCGAAGGCGCCACTACCCAGACTTATTGAGAAGCTGCAGAAAGCAACGTAACCTGCAGGAGATGTTTCTCCCTCTCCATCGGGAATACTGTCGGTATATTGACTCCTTAACCCTTTCAGGATCCTTCTGATACACGTCAGGTCAGGCAGACCAGGGGCCCGAAGTGCAATTCGTATCGTCTGCAGAACCCTTCCCACGCCAGGTAGTGTTCCTGGGTGCCGTAATGCTCAATGGCATAAGCAGCCGTCACTGCTCCCATCTGGCATGAAGTGTCCCAAGTCATACCC
>JAAYUJ010000254.1 GCA_012517775.1 Deltaproteobacteria bacterium | reverse complement strand
GGGGGTCTGGCCTGGAAGGCCGCAGAGGAGGTAGACTCCGATTTGAGGGGGTTGGAATCCCGAGGAAAGGAGGTTTGAAACAGCCGAAAAGAACATGGAATTATCGACTTTTCCTCCCCATTTCCTCTGGTTGTCGGGTTTTGTCGTTTCCAGTCCGAGCCTGATGGTCTCAAACCCCCACCTTTGAAGGTGTTCCGCCATCTCTCGGGTGATGGCACGGATATGAATGGCATTTGGCGTATGAAAGCGGACGAAGACACTGTCCCTGGCAAGCATTTCCATAGCTGCCCGCAATGCATTGTCGGCTCCAAGGAGAAGCGCGTCGTCATAGAAGGCATAGTCCCTGATGCCATATGATTTGTAATACTGCAGGACTTCCGCGTGGATGCTCTCCGCTTTTCTCCAGACCCGACGAGGCTGGAGTATCGATGAAGCGCAGTAAGGGCAGCGGAAAGGGCAGCCAACACTGGTGAGCAGAGGAGCATAGGCGGGTTGGGTGATGAGATCCAGGGCTGGTGAGGGCCAGCGACTAAAATGGCCCCACGCATCCTTGTTTTTGAGTTTGAAACCGGTGGCGGACTCGAATTTCACAGGCAACGCAGCGGGGGAGATGGTGACAATCTCATCGGCTCCGGAGTGGCGACGGGCATGATCAGCGCACAATTGTGCATAGACCCCCCCCAGCCAGATGGGCGTGTCTGCGAACACTTCCCTGAGAATGGAAATGGTCTGTTGTACTCCCGGATACCAGTATGTCATGATCGATGTGACCCAGATCAGGTCGGGCCTCGGAAGGGAGTCAAGTTGCGACCGAAGCTCGTCCGGATGCATTCCATAGCGATAGTAATATCTCGGCAGTTCATTGCATGCGTCCGGTTTGGGGATGGGCATTCTATGGTACTTGCCCGTCCCGTAACGACCGTGAGCTCCGTGCTCAGGCCCTCTTTGCCGATCAGTTGCCGAATCGGCGCGATTCACGCAATCCACGAAGGCGATTTCGCATCCCCCTTCCCGAAGAAGAGAAGCGAGGAAAAGCAGACCAAGAGGCTTTGCCCAGAGATCATATGCTGCAAAATCGGTAATCCAGGGATTGACCATCAAAACCAAAGGGACTTTTGACATGGATCCGTTTTCGTGAAAAATGTGATGTTACCCTTTGCACTGAATGCGTAGCGGTTCAACACAGGTCCTGACCTCATCAATAATCGGATATCTCCTCGCCGTGGGAAGAAAATGCCAAGCTGCGAGCGGCCGGAACACCCGTTGGCCTTGACAGCGTTATATACGCATTCTATTCGAGTGGTCAAAGGGGATGGGGACAGCTTCTCAATGAGTTCAGGTAATGACCGCTTTGCAGGTCGGGTTTCCATGCCCGACACCATGGCGCAAAGGCTGGCGGGATTGGAATCCCGATGTGCTTATGGAGAAAGTGCAGGTGCGAGAGCGGCATGCTTTTCCGGATGATGCCGGAGTGAGGGCGAAAGACATTGAGGAGTGCCATGAGGGCGGTTGTACAAAGGGTCCTGGAAGCCAGTGTGCGTGTCGGGGGGGATGAGACGACAGGTGAAATTCAAAGGGGAATCCTGGTGTTTTTAGGAGTTGGGCCCGACGACGCCCTGGAAGATGTTCGCTACCTGTCAGACAAGGTCTTGAACCTGCGGATATTTTCCGATGAGCAGGGCAAGATGAATCTTTCCGTCCTGGATATCGGTGGCGGGATCCTCGTGGTGTCGCAATTCACCCTTCTGGGTGATTGCCGGAAAGGAAGGCGGCCTTCGTATGCGGGAGCAGCTCCGCCGCAGAAGGCTCGCTGTTTGTATGAGGAGTTCGTCAAGGAAGTGAATCGAGTCACACCGAAAGTCGCCACGGGACGTTTCCAGGAAATGATGCAAGTCCATCTGGTTAATGATGGACCAGCCACTCTTCTACTGGATAGTCGGAAGCAATTCTGAAGAAGCATGAAATAATACGACCCGGGACTGACCATGAAAATCTTGCCCTGCAACATCACAGTCGACAAGGAGGGCGTTTGGCACTACGAGGGCCGGGAGCTCATTCGAAGGGATATTGTTGAATACCTGCTGGAAAACGTGGTGCTCGGGAAGGACGGGAAATATGTCATCGAAACGGAAACCGGCTGTTGCGAGCTGGATGTTGCCGACACCCCTTTCGTCATTTCTCGAGTGGATCGCGTCACACGGGAGAGCTCCGGAGAAGAACAGATCCTCCTCTCCCTGAGGCATCTTTCCTCCAAGGAGGTGCTGGATCCTGAAACACTTCACGTAGGTGCCGAAAATGTTCTCTACTGCCGCATCCGCAGAGGGATTTTTCCTGCCCGATTCTCAAGACCTGCCTACTATGAATTTGCTGCCTGGGTCCAAGAAGATGACCGGACCGGTGAATTCTTCATCGAGCTGAATGGAAAGCACTACCCTATCCGTGGGGGGGGCCCAGGACATGCATCATGACCTTCCCCTTTCATGTCTTACAGGATTCTGGTTTTCAATGAGCGAAGTTCGTATCCTGTTTGATACACTCAAGTGGAAAAGGCTTGCAGATATTTGCTGCAAGCCTTTTTTGTGCCGGCTTGATGCCGTTGCATGCCTGGAATCCCTGCGATACATCGAGATTTGAGAGCCCCCATCAGGATGAGATCATGAAGGATCATTAATCAACCTTGTAAAAAGCCTTTTTATTGGCGCCACAAACGGGGCAGGTGTCGGGGGCTTCATTGGGCACGGTTGCACCGCAGACCTTACACACATAATAATCCTGAACGGGGAAGCTTTCCGGGTCTGCCAGAGCCTTGGAATACAGCTCCGCATGCATTTTTTCCACTTCGTTGGCGTAGTTGAAACTGATCTCTGCAGACCTTTGACCCTCTTCCTTGGCATCAGCTATCATCTGGGGATACATGCTCTTGAATTCGTGCGTTTCTCCGGCCAGGGCTTCCTTCAGATTATCCTTGGTGGATTTCACCCCGTCCATTACTTTCAAGTGCTTGTGAGCGTGAATGGTTTCAGCTTCTGCCACAGCGCGAAAGAGCCTGGCAACACCATGAAGAAACTCGTCTTCGGCTCTTTGAGCAAACGCCAGGTATTTGCGATTGGCCTGGGACTCACCTGCAAAAGCTTCCTTGAGATTATCCGAAGTCTTTGACATACATCCTCCATATTTTCTCTTGTTAATTTCCAACATGAGTTCCGCAGAAACCGTTCAAACCCGAGGGACATGACGCTGCCCGATCTCCAGGTTAACAATCAGTAACGGTTTGAGAGGCAACCGCAGCAGTGACACTACCCTCTGAAGTGAGCCAAAATTAAGAACCCTTCCTCTCGGAGTCAATCAAACAGGGTTTTTTTGGTTGTTTCGCTGCCTCGCGATGAGGTAATCTCATCGCTATCTGAGCGATTTGAGTATTGACGTCTGCT
>JAAYUJ010000253.1 GCA_012517775.1 Deltaproteobacteria bacterium | reverse complement strand
TTCACTGACTCCAGGCGGCAGTGCTTGCATGAGATATGCCGCAGACGCCTGATTCCAGATGCCGGTCATGGAAAGACCGAAGAAGTGGTCCGGCATGCGGAGTCCCGCGCGCAGGACGGTCCTCCTGAAGTGGTGACGGAGAGGAACCGTCAGTCGACTGTCGCCATACTGCTTCAAAAGGACTGCCCGATGTCCCTTGTCGACCCGCGCAAGCATGGGGAAGAGTCCTTGAGACTCAAAGGGACGGCGGATCCATTTTATGGAATACCTCGTGCAGAGATCCACCAGAACTTCCAGGATCTGCGGCAGCAGATGCACATGTTTGTGGCTGTCCAAGTGGGTGGGAACCAGTCCTGCGTCAAAAACCCTGCTTACTTGCTGGTTCAGTTCATTCCATACAGCCTGCCTGGTGACTTTGCCTGACAGCAGGAGAAGCAGGAGAGCAAAGGGGGTTGACGGCAGCAGACCGTCTTTGTCGAGCAATCCGGGGACATCCGATTCTCGAGCCAACGGCCTCATCCCTGTGAGAACCAGGTGAATCCCAATCCCCAATCCCTGGTTTTTCTTTGCCATCTTCACTGCATGTTCGAAAGCCTCACCATTTGCCATAAGGGTGGCACTGCGCACCATGCCTTCTTGAAAACACTGAGCGATGCCCGTATTGATACCCTCGGTGTATCCAAGGTCATCCGCGTTGATGATCAGGACTTTCATTTCCGGTCGTGCATCCAAGGCGCCAGTCCATAATGCATGTCGGCATCCTCTGGTCTCCGTATCTACAAAGGCTTCCCATATAAACATAACGGGCGGATGCCTGAAACCCATATCACCAGGAACAGAAAAGGCCGTATTGGTACCAGAGCCATCCGGGTGTGTCAAGGACGGGATGTGCCGGCGTGCTTGGTAACCTGCCTGGATGCCATCATCAGTATGCACCATCACGCTGCGGTCCATTCCGGTCAAATTCCCCCCGATCGTGCTGCGGAATGCCTTCCTGTGCGTGAGCAGGAGGGAGCCTGCTTTGAATGCATGAACCGCCATGAACGGATTGGCTGGGAATCCCTTTGACGCAGATCACGGGAAAATGCTAATTTTCGGCGCATTTGGAGGTGAAGATGACTGCAGCTGAGCATCTGGCACGTAGTGTGCTGTTCGAGGGATTGCCTCAAGACCAGATTCAGGAACTGGCTGCCATTTCCAGGGAGCAGAAGTACTCCAGGGGGCAGACCCTGTTTTCTGAAGGAGGACGAGCCAACGGCTTCCATGTTCTCATATCGGGAAGAATCAAAGTCTTCAAGTTGTCTTTGGACGGCAAGGAGCAGATCCTTCATATCTTCGGACCCGGCGAGGTATTCGGCGAAGTCCCCGTGTTTGCGGGCGGGCGCTATCCCGCCCATGCCGAGGCCCTCGAAGCTGTCGTCACCCTCTTCATCCCAAGGGATGCCTTTGTGGCTCTGGTGAGGCAGGAACCATTCCTCGCACTCAACATGCTCGGAATCCTTTCACGACGATTACGAATTTTCACCCACCTCATCGAGGATCTCTCCCTCAAGGAGGTGCCTGGACGACTCGCGGCTTATCTCCTGTACCTGAGTGATCGCAACGACCGGTCCGCCTCGTTTGAACTCGATATCACCAAGGGCCAGCTGGCATCCCTCCTCGGTACAATCCCGGAAACCCTCTCGAGAATTCTTGCCAGAATGAGCCAGCAGGATCTCATTCTGGTAGAAGGAAAAAAGATCACCATTCAAAACCGCGAAGCGCTGGGATCCCTGGCAGCAGGGGAAAAGCTCATTACATAGGGCTATTCACCGATGATTTTCACCAGGACCCGTTTGCGTCTTCTCCCATCGAATTCCCCATAGAAAATCCGCTCCCACGTGCCCAAATCCAGCTCTCCTGCGGTAATGGCGACTACTACCTCGCGCCCCATGATCTGCCGTTTCATGTGTGCATCGGCGTTGTCTTCCCCCGCATTGTGACGGTACTGCGACACCGGAGCGTGGGGCGCAAGCTTTTCGAGCCAGACCTCGTAGTCATGGTGCAATCCGGGTTCGTCGTCATTGATGAACACCGAGGCGGTGATGTGCATCGCATTGCACAGAACCAACCCTTCCTGCACTCCACTCTCCCTGACGCACTCCGCAACCTGTGAGGTTATGTTGATAAACCCGCGTCGAGAAGGCACGTTGAACCAGAGCTCCTTGCGATAGGATTTCATGGCGTGTTTCCCTGCATGGCTGCAAACCCCTCTTCCCCTATTTCTTTTTCAACTCCGTACCCACACTGAAGGCCGGAGCGATGAATTCCCCGAGGCAATGATAGGTCTTCGCCGTACCCACTACAAAGATGAGAGGGTTGATCCTCGCAGCATCCGGTTGCCCATCGGTCAGGCAATCCTCGGAAACGAAGACTTCTTCCACCTGGCCGATCACGAGAGCATGGCTCCCGAGATTGAGGAGATGGACCATCCTGCACTCCAGGTTCACCGGACATTCCTCGATGAGAGGCGCCGTCTTCAATTTCCCATGGAATACGCTGAAATTGCAGGTGGATACCTTATCCTCCCTGGAACCGGACACAATGCCGCAGTAGTCTGTCTCCTTCACAAGGCCTACCGGCGGAACATTCAGAGAAAAGGTCCCGTTTTCCTTTATTCCCTTCAAAGTGTGGCGGTGATGCTGCAAAGCCACCGTCACCATGGGTGGACTGCTGTTGGCAATGCCGCTCCAGGCCGCCGTCATGAAATTGGCCTTTCCTTCGACGGTGGCGCCGATGAGAAAAGCTGGCATCGGATAGAGCAGAGTCTGAGGGCCGAGTGTCTTTTTGCCGATGGTCATCGAATCCTCCCTAAGGGTATGATTGCCAAGGGCTCTTCCGAATCGAGCATATGGAGAACCTGCTTCACTTCCCTGTCTTGAAACGCCCCCACGACAACAGTACCCAGACCGAGGGCCACCGCCTGAAGGCAGACATTCTGGGCGGCATGTCCCGCTTCCATATGAACGTAGCGGACGCCCCTCTCGCGATACTTGCCGGTAGTGCGATCAAAAACCGCCGCGATGACGATGCATGCGGGAGCATCCTTGACCCACGACTGGTTGAGAGCCGAAGAGGCGAGATCTCCCCGTCTGTCTCCTTCGAAGACTCTCAGGAGTTCATGACCGGCCGGCTTGTATCGATAGACGCCAGAGGCCAGGCCATCCACCCTTCCCGCCACAACGAAAACCTCCAGTGGATACAAAGCTCCGGCTGAAGGAGCCGTCCTGAAGCCGCGGGAATTCGTGACCCCCTGGGCCGCCCATAGAATCTGGGAGAGTTCCACCAGGGTTACGGGGGCACCACGAAAATCCCGTACAGACCTTCGCTGAGCAAGGGTCTTTTCGAGGGCGACGTTGCCCTCGGTCTTGAAAGAGGGCAGCTTGAGCACCGATGGGCCTCCTTCGCTCCCGGAGGAACTCAGGGAATGGTCTGTCAGGAAGAGCAGCAAAACCGCCGCAGCGGCAAGAGATTGCATGACAAGCATGTCCTTCATGGCTCGCTCCATTTCGGTATCCTGGTTTGCCGATTCCCTGCGTTGATGCGTCGGAAATGCCCGCCATAGAACGCAGAGAGAGGGGATGCGCAGAGATTTGGCACTTGACTCATAGTAGGAAGCATGATAGAGGAGTGGGTCTTGTTGGTCAAGGGGGATGGGCCGTTAACTCAGCAGGTAGAGTATCTGCCTTTTAAGCAGAGAGTCGCCGGTTCGAATCCAGCACGGCCCACCAAAAAATCCTTGACAAGCGAGCGGAGCTTTCATTATGAAGCCTCCACACCGCGTCCCCATCGTCTAGCCCGGTCCAGGACACCGGCCTTTCACGCCGGCAACACCGGTTCAAATCCGGTTGGGGACGCCAAAGATATCAAAGAGTTGCAGGGGAAGGAAGTCGACGTCAAATCTCAAGGCGTCATTTTAGACGTCATTTTGATTTAACCTTTCCGCGCCCTTTTTCCCAGAAACACGGTTTTATCCCACCTCCACATACCCAAACCTGAACTGATTCATCCCCCCTACCCTCCCCTGTCGCAGTGAGATCGAATTCTCTCGTCAAACCCCCGATGATTGCCGATCTATGTCCTGGAAGGCGGAGAATTGGTTCACTATATAACTTACATTCTGCACCTCTTTGAAGGTTTAGAGGAGTGATTTTTCCTCACAACGGCTCTGGACAAAGATTTCACTCTCCTGTATGAAAGGGTTTGGAGGTTTGTGGTGGACCTATCAAACGCAGGAGAGGGAACATGTTCGAGTTGCAGGAAATCGAACTCTATGACGTTTACCATCTTCCTATCATCAAAGCCTATGCCGATCGGATTGATCTTGTGAACACGATTAACCGGTTGGTGCCCAGCAGAATGGCGATTAAACCCGGGACTCTCGTTCTGGCCATGGTACTCGATGCCCTCTCGGGTCGTCATCCTCTCTACCGTATCGACAGCTT
>JAAYUJ010000252.1 GCA_012517775.1 Deltaproteobacteria bacterium | reverse complement strand
TCCATGAACCCGAGGAGGGAAATGATGGCGGCTATGGGTAGCAGGTGCAGGGCAACGCTCATGTCCAGATTGGGGAGTTGGAAAGGAGGAAGTCCATCGGGAATTTTCCCGACCACGCTGCCGCCCCCCGTCATGGGAATTCCCGCTTCATCGAGCCTGGCATTGCGGACTTTTATCCGCCAAGTCCTGCCATCCGTTTTCATCCCTTCAGGGACGGCATCTTGTATATAAAAAGCAGTATTGCCCACCTCTCCAGGAACACCCGTGAACAGGAAATTACCCAACCGTGATCGGAGCTCCTTGGTTTCCTCTTCGCAAAGATCCATGGATGCATTGATGACCGAGAGCTCGCATTGCAGTTCCAGGACTTGGTTAGATTTGGGGCCGTGCTCCTTTTGAGCCTTTTCGATCTCTTGAGACACACTGGTCCGCTTCTTGGCAAAATCCTCCGTTCGGGTGACAACGTCATTGAACTCCCGGATGAGTCTTTGTGCATCAGCCGCGTAAATGGTATCGAGTGGAACCTTCGTATTACGCTCGTAACCCATTCCCCAGGAGACCAGGGTGGTTACGACCACGGCCACAAGCACATTGGGTATCTTCTTATTGATTCGCCTCAGTCCATACATGATGGCGAAGGCGAAGACTCCCAAAAAGAAGGTAGGCCAGTGGGTATGATAGCTGGCGGCTTTGATGACGTTATAAATCGTCTCGTAGTGATGCTCTCCTTCATTGACGGAAACATCGAACATCTTCGATAACTGCGATGTCGCAATGATGAGAGCACCCGCATTGGTGAAGCCGTTGACGACGGGATGCGACAGAAAATTCACGACGAGTCCCAGACGCAAAACTCCAAGGGCGAACTGAAATGCCCCAACGATCAGGGCCAGCAGAACGGCATACCCCACGAAGGCGTCACTGCCCGCAGTAGCCATGGGGCTGAGAGCTGCCGAAGTCATCAGGGAAACGATGGCGACGGGGCCCGTCGCCAATTGGCGGCTGGACCCGAAAAGGGCTGCCAGCATTGGGGGGAGTAAAGAAGCATAGAGTCCGTAATGAACGGGAAGGCCTGCCAGCTGCGCATAGGCCATGGACTGAGGGATCAGAATGAGTGCCACCGTGAGACCGGAGATAATATCAGCACGCAGGGTCGTGGAGTTGATGTCTTTTACCCAATCAAGAAATGGGAAAATCTTTCGGATC
The DNA here is from genome assembly GCA_012517775.1 of Deltaproteobacteria bacterium. Lineage (GTDB taxonomy): Bacteria > Desulfobacterota > Syntrophobacteria > Syntrophobacterales > Syntrophobacteraceae > JAAYUJ01. Next base: position 1,450 of record JAAYUJ010000252.1, on the reverse strand, counting down.
ATAAGCACTCCCTCTTTTTAAGCCACCAAAAATAATGATTCGCTTCGGAAAAAAACGATTTGACAAGAGTGATGCCGAAGGTTCAGCACGGCAACTTCTCAATGAGTCAAGGCAACCATAGCCTTGTAGGTCGGGTTTCCATACCCGACAACATGGAGCAAAGGCTGTCGGGATTGGAATCCCGAACCAGTTATTGAGAAAATACTCAGCACGATCCTAACGCGTTTTAATAACTCCGTTTGAGCGCCGCATTTCCCGGTCTGCGAGCTCATACTCGGAACTCCAGCACGCTCATAGCTTTTTCAATGACCCCCCGAAATCGATGGGCCTCCTGACATAAATGACATCCCCACGGCGGGATCCATGCCCTCCATGAGGTGTCAAGTCCCCGTTGCGCCCGTGAGCACGATGACCTGAAGATTGCGCAATTCTCCCCTCGGCCGCATCATGACTTCCAGCCCGCTCACACAAGCTGTAATGATAGTGGGGAAAACTCTTGCAGCTGCCCGCGGTCCGAAGCAATTCGATGAGTATCGTGAGGTGCATCGAGAGTGATCTGGGTATTGCGGTACAGTGCTTCTCTCTCTAGAAGTTCTTAGAGTTTCTTGCAGGTTCTCATCGATGTCAAGAACTTCAACATGAACGTCCACACTTCGTCTCCCGCAAAAGGGAAACCACGCCCAAAGATCATAATGTGCCGAACTGCCTGTCCATTCGGCGAACATGCATTGGACCGTTGTGGTTCTTGCCTTCCCATTGCAGGGAATTCGCACCAAAATCTCATTGCCAGAATCGACCGCACGTGCTACCAGAAAAAAAAGCGATTTCTTATCAATCACTTGGGATCAAAAAGAGTGTCTTCTCAATAATTGGGTCGGGATTCCAATCCCGACAGTGTTTGCGTATTGAGGGGTTACCGATAAGAGTACTTACTCAATCAGAAGGAAGGTGACGGAACCCGCGTAACCATCCGCCTGTGATTTATTACCGTCTGTTGAATGGGGTAGGAGAGAACAACTGTGGCGCGGATCCTGATTGCCGACGATGAACCCATTGCCAGAGAGAATTTGCAGTACGTGCTGCGCAAGGATGGGTACGAGACTTTGTCCGTTGAGAATGGAGCGGCAGCCATTCGCGAACTGGAGACGAAACAATTTGACTTGGTCATGACCGATCTTCGCATGCATCCTGTGGACGGCATGCAGGTCTTGCTCCGCACTAAAGATCTTTATCCGGATACGGAGGTTATCGTCATTACAGGATATGCCACCGTGAGGTCTGCAGTTGAAGCGATGCAAAAGGGAGCCTTCCACTATATTGCAAAGCCATACAAAATCGATGATGTTCGCAACCTGGTTCGTCAGGCGTTGGAAAAGAGGTCGCTTCGCCAGGAAGTGACCGAGTTGAGGCGTAAGGTCAAATCCCAGGAAGAGGCCCATCTCCTGATCGG
>JAAYUJ010000251.1 GCA_012517775.1 Deltaproteobacteria bacterium | reverse complement strand
TTGAAAACAAGATTGCCCATTGACGGTCGCTCTCCGAAACCATACACGATGAACTTGCGGTTTACGCCTTCCAGAAAGGACAAGAGTGTCTCGAACGTCTTACCCGTCACATAGACGAGAATGTGATCCCCTTCCGAAGGAGTGTGCTCTTTCACTGCCAGTCTCAGGACGGGGGGCAGCACTTCGGTGGTTGTCGGGTCTGAAGGCGGCACGTTGAAAAACGAGATGATCATGAAGCGGTCTGCTGCGCTATAAAGGCGCCCGACAGAAAAACACGTGAGGAAGCGATTCACCCTTTCGTGAGGCGGCATTTCGTACTTGCAGTGAATCAGTATATGCTGATGATCCAGACTGATGCATTCCCTGCCAGTTTTGTGAGCTGCCAACGGAGTGAATAGCTCATAGTCCGTGAGAATCAAGTCAGGGTCAAAGCGTCGAATAATATCGGCCAGACGTTTCACGGTCGCTGATCTTCCGGCCAGGGCTCTTACCGCGTTGGCAATTGTCGCAGGGAAGTCCACCCTATTCTCCCTGTAGAACGTCGAAGCCATGGGCAAGTCTTCAGTGTGGCACCCCAGAGTTTTCAAATCGTGAACCCTGTCGCCGCCGACGAAGAGGAACTCGTGGCGAGGCATCGCTTGTGCGACAGCAAGGGAACGACTCACGTGTCCCCTCGCATCACCCATCACTCCGTAGAGGATTCTTGCGATTCCAAGTCCTTGTCGTTTTTCAACCGGTGAATCACAGCCGGACAAAGAGCCACATTAGTTCAAACCGTGGCTCCTGGCAATCATTCAACGGCGGGAAGGTGCGAAAGCAGGATTCACCGCAAAGAGCTCAGAGGCAAGGCATGGCTCATGCCTCCTTTGTCATCCGGCGTGGATATGAAGCAAACTGCATTGTTCCGAGGTTATGGAGCGAAGAGCGTATATCCTGACTTCTATCTATTTTCACCCAGTTGATTGTTGTGTCACTCGTTACAAATATCGAGAGGCTCACCTCTGGGAGATTGGAACGTCGAATATCTCCATAGAACCTTGGCCTAGCCTGGAGTTCGGGCAGAATTCAAGAGGGGAGAAAAAGTGTAAGCCGATACAACCGATTCTCGATCTTCTTCCTCCGGCAGCAGGGTCCTTTTGGTTTCAATCTTTGCCGTGCCGTTCGGGAGGTAGACTCTTGCCAGTTCTGCAGCCATCCATTTGAAAGGTACATTCCCTGCGTTTTCCAGAACCTTCCTGTCGATGTCTTCCAAGTCGATGGATATTTTTCTCAGTGTATCTCGGGAAAACATGCTGTCGGCAAGAGGAATATAGTAACTGTGATATTGCGTGATGCGTCTTCTCAAGAAGGCGAGATACTCCCGCGAATCGCGCATAAACCGGCCGCAATCGTGTTTTTCACCATTCCGTATGTTCTTGAGGGTTTCGGCTATCTGGCGCATGCAACTTCTTCCGATGCAGTTCCTAGGAGCATCGCCAGGGAATCCGTCCCCAAGTAATGGAATCTGGCATTTTCCAGGGCTGGGAAGAACACTTTTTCCAGTTTTTCCTCATGGGACCGGCATTTCATCCTGAGAAGCTCTAGAAGGCGGTTGAGGTGATCGCAATCAACAGCCCTCCCGGCAGCCATTCTCTCAAGAACGGCTTCGAATATCTCCAGAAGGAACAGAATGCTCAGTGAATCACTTCGAAGGTTTTGTATTGCGTCCATATCATCTCTCCCATTCCAGGGATTTCAGCAGTGAGCCGGCGGAGTGATTGCAACCAGCAGACGCAGTTCCGTTGTCGCCAATAGACTCTGCGGTTCGCTCATCTCCGAAGCCACGACGTCCCCCCTTTCAATGTGATATCTCCTGGCCTCCTCACCCACGAATTCTCCATGGCCTTCAATTACAATCATGCTCACCTTTCCCTGCATTTCTTCGGAATACAGCAGAAGGCTCTGTCCCAGGTCGAATCTGAAGTTGAGGATTTTGAGACACGGCGACTCATAGACGCTGGAGACCTGTAAGATCCCTTCCTGCTGGCTGTTTTGACTAAAAAGGTTCGATCTCTTCATGATAACCCCCCTTCCAGTATCGGGCTTTCAAAAGCTCCACGATTGGATGCCACACCACAGGGCCGATACCTCGCACCATCACGTGCGAATGCGCAAGGCCTCGATCAGGTTCGTCAATTCAGCAACGGTAAACGGCTTTTCTATGAAGTGGATCGGGCATATACAGTTTGACCAGAGCTCGAGATTCCCTGCCTTGTGATTTGCCATCATCACCACCTGAATGCCGGGGGATTTTTCCCTGAAGGCCCGGACCATTTCTGGATGGTTCAAAATCTGTATCGAGCAATCGGTAAGAACGAGGTCGATAAATGGTCTATCACATCTTAGCCACTTGACAGCCTCAGATGCTGTTCTCGCCTTAAAGACGGCATAGCTCATCATTCTCAGACCCCGAGCAAGGCTTTCAATCCAGTACATCTCATGGTCGAGAAGAAGAATATTCATTGTGCTTCTCTCATGACCCCAAACCCCACTGTTATCCTTCCGCATCCGGTGAAGAAGGAACAGAGTGAGGGGTGTCAGGCAGATAGCCTGTTTCGACTCACCCTGTCCCTTCATCAAGGGAGAGGAGATTGGAACGGACAGGGCTTCTCAAAGCCTTGCAGAAGCTGTCTGATATGAGCAGGCACCTTTCATGCCAGATTTGCCAGGCATGTCCGGATCACCAGATCCAGCCTGCATTTTCTTGTGACGGAGAGGCGCGGATGATGGTGTCCGGGTGAGGATTGCTGATGGGTCGGGGCAGATCAGGCTTGCGTTCTGGAATACCCCAATGGAACAGAATCTTGTGTAATCAAGGGATTAGAAGATAAAATCTATTTTGAAACGGTTCATACTGGGAGGGTCGTGTTCCTACTCGATTCCGTAAGATTCGAGTTTTCTTCTGAGGGTACTCAATCCTATCCAAAGCTGCTTTGCGGTTTGAGCCTTGTTTTGTCCGGTGCTTTCATAGGCAGCCAGGATATATGACTTTTCCAACTCGGCCAGGGAGCGGTCCGAGATTATGGAGGACTCCGGGGATTGCTTCGATCCTCCCTTCATCTCCCGGAGGTACTGGGGGAGAGTGGCAAAGGAGATCGAACCTCCTTTGGCAAGATTTGCAGCTGCCTGAATGATCGAACGCAGCTCACGGATGTTGCCGGGATAGTCGTACCCGGTCAGGATGGACAAAGCCTCCTGCTCAACGGCGCGTGGCCGTTGCCCCGGCTCCAGTTCGTCGATGAATCGCTTGATGAGGACCGGGATATCCTCCCGTCTCTCCCTGAGGGGAGGCAGGTGAAGCCACGCGCCACGGAGGCGATAGAAAAGGTCCTTGCGAAAGAGTCCCTTGGCCATGAGCCGATCCAGGTCCTGGTTGGTCGCCGCAATCAAACGGATGTCCACTTTCATCGGCTTGCTTGAACCGACTTTCATAAACTCACCCTCCTGGAGGAATCTCAGCAG
>JAAYUJ010000025.1 GCA_012517775.1 Deltaproteobacteria bacterium | reverse complement strand
GATAACAGTATAGATGAGGCCCTGGCTGGTTTTTGCGATCACATCCGCGTTCAGATTCACCTGGATGGCTCCGTTACGGTGGATGACAATGGCAGAGGCATTCCGGTAGACATTCACGAAAAGGAGAACATTCCGGCCGTTGAAGTGGTAATGACCATACTGCATGCGGGGGGCAAATTTGATGACTCGTCATATAAGGTATCCGGGGGGCTCCACGGAGTAGGCGTTTCTGTTGTAAATGCCCTCAGCGAATTTCTTCAAGTAGAGATTCGCCGGGATGGGAAAGTCTACTATCAGCGCTATGAGAGAGGTCAACCCAAGACCCCTCTGATGGTAAAGGGAGAGACTCAGAAACGCGGGACTCGCGTCACATTCAAACCGGACAGCCTCATTTTCACGGATACGGAAATCAGCTTCGACATCCTGGCTCAGCGATTGAGAGAGCTGGCATTCCTAAACAGAGGGGTCCGTATTGACCTGATTGATGACAGGATTCCGAGGGAGAGGTCCTTCTGCTATGAGGGGGGCCTGCTCTCATTCGTCCAGTATCTTAATAAGAATAGGGAGGTACTGCATCCGGAAGTCATCTTTATTGCGGGGGAGCGCCAGGGCGTTTCCATGGAAATCGCGCTGCAGTACAACGATACCTATAATGAGAAGATCTTCACCTTTGCAAACAACATCAACACGAAAGAGGGAGGAGCTCATCTTGTCGGATTCAAGGCGGGTCTGACTCGATCCATCAAACAGTATGCCGTTCAGAATAAGATTCCTAAGAGTGACGTGGACAAGCTGACGGGAGACGATACTCGAGAGGGCATTACGGCTATAGTGAGTGTCAAGCTTTCCCAGCCGCAGTTTGAAGGACAAACAAAGACAAAACTGGGTAACAGTGATGTGAAGGGCCTGGTAGAAAACTTGGTATATGAGAAACTATCTGTTTTTTTTGAAGAAAATCCCAAGACCATCAAGGCGGTTCTTGAGAAGGTCCTGGAGGCTGCAAGAGCTCGTGAAGCAGCACGCAAAGCCAAGGAGCTCACACGCCGAAAAGGGATTCTGAGTGATCATTCTCTTCCGGGAAAACTGGCAGATTGTCAGGAAAGGGATCCGGCCAAGAGTGAAGTCTTCATCGTGGAAGGGGACTCTGCGGGTGGATCGGCCAAGCAGGGGAGGGACAGAAAGTTTCAGGCAATTCTTCCATTGAGAGGAAAAATCCTGAATGTAGAGAAGTCTCGGTTTGACAAGATGCTGGAGAATCAAGAAATCCGAACCATGATCGCGGCGTTGGGTACGGGAATCGGTAAGGACGAATACAATCCCGACAGACTTCGCTATCATAAGACGATTATCATGACGGATGCGGATGTGGATGGCGCCCACATTCGCACTCTCCTTCTCACTTTCTTTTTTCGCATGATGCCCGAGCTTATCGAAAGAGGTCATCTATTTATCGCTCAACCTCCGCTGTATCGCGTAGCCATAGGGAAGCAGGAACGTTATCTCAAGGATGACGAGGGAATGAATGCTTTCCTGCTGAACCGGGCTGTTGAGAAGAAGCAGATTCTCCTTTGCGGAAGTGAAAGGCCGGTTTCATCTGAACATCTCATCCAGCTGCTCAAGACCTTTACTCGATATGAGGAATGGCTTGAACGCCAAAGAGTAAAGGGAATGCCTCGCAGGCTGTTGGAACTGCTCATTAAGGCATTCAGCACACATGGTCTTATTGTTATGGATCCCGTCAATACTGCCTCGATCCTTAGACAGGAACTGGAAAAGGGAGGGTATGAAGTGCTCTCTATGGAACCGGAAACCGAGGAGAGAGGATATGATATGGAGGTCTGGTTGCCGGCGAACGGTCATACACGGGTTTCAGTCACCTTTGATTTTCTGCACTCCATGGAGTTCAAGAAACTGCTGGAGTTGTATGATCATTTGGCTCTCCTCCACACTCCCCCTTATATCGTACGGGATGGTGCAAACGAGTCCACTTTCGAAGATCCTAAAACCTTCTTTCAATACCTGATGGATGAAGCGCGCAAAGGACTTACAATCCAGAGGTACAAAGGTTTGGGGGAGATGAACCCTGACCAGCTCTGGGAAACGACCATGAATCCCGAGAAAAGAACTCTTCTCCAGGTCCGTATTGAGGATCAATATCTTGCGGATGAACTGTTTACGACTCTCATGGGAGATAAGGTTGAACCGAGGCGGGATTTTATCCAGTTCAATGCCCTGGATTTTAGGGAGTTGGATATATAACAACCTGAAAAGGTCAGCTTCAATGCACGTGCTTTTTCGGTGAGTAGGTGGGGATTCCAATCCCCACGCGGTTTGCATCCAGATGTCGGGTATGGAAACCCGACCTGTCGAAGCGGTTGTGATCAGCATTTATTGCGAAGGTGGCAACGCATCTATAAAACCATTGTCCGATTCTGCAGGGTATCCTTCGGGAGAGAACCTGATTCTATTGAGCTCCGGCAGGTTGACCTGCCTGAGAGCTCAGCAAATCCTTCTTGAAGCTTCCCCTGATTGATATTCGTCTTTGGCACGCAATGTCAAAGGCTGTTCTTGCATCGTGGGATAATTTCTTATGGATCTTAAGACCATCAATATTGAAGACGAAATCAAGCTGTCATATCTCGACTATGCCATGAGCGTCATCATCGGGCGAGCCATCCCTGACGTTCGTGACGGTCTCAAGCCGGTGCACCGGAGAATACTCTATGGAATGCACGAACTGAAGAATGACTACAACAAGCCATACAAGAAGTCGGCGAGACTCGTTGGCGATGTCATGGGTAAGTATCATCCCCATGGCGATGCAGCTATCTATGATGCTCTGGTTCGGATGGCTCAGGACTTCTCCATGAGGTATCCCCTGGTCGATGGGCAGGGAAATTTTGGGTCCATCGACGGAGACCCTCCAGCGGCCATGCGGTATACCGAAGTCCGCATGGATCGCCTTGCCCACGAGTTTCTCAAGGATATCGAAAAGGAGACCATCCTCTTTGCGCCCAACTACGACAACACTTCTCTGGAACCGACGGTCCTGCCGACTCGCGTTCCAAACCTCCTCCTGAATGGCTCATCGGGCATTGCAGTGGGAATGGCCACGAATATACCTCCCCATAACTTGACTGAGCTATGTCGAGGATTGCTTGCAATCCTGGAAGATCCGTTGATCACGAATCATCAACTCATGGAGCATATACCGGGACCGGATTTTCCGACGGCGGGCTTCATTCATGGGTGTCAAGGAATCCGAGAGGCCTATGAGACCGGCAAGGGCTCCATCAAGATGAGAGGCCGGATAGAAATTGAGGAGTCGGGTCGAAGAACACAGCTCATCATCACAGAGCTTCCATACCAGGTGAATAAAGCCAAGCTTCTGGAGAGAATTGCCGAGCTGGTAAAATTAAAGAAAATAGAAGGCATTCAAGATGTTAGAGATGAATCCGACCGCGAGGGCATGAGAGTCGTTCTTGCCATCCGGCAGGGAGATGATCCGCGAGTGATCGAGAATCAGCTTTACAAGCACACGGCTTTGGAAAGCACTTTCGGTGTGATTATGCTTGCTGTTGTAGATAACAAACCGGAAATACTGAGCCTCAAAGGCGTTCTGCAGAATTTTCTGGATTTCAGACGAGAGGTGGTTGTCAAGCGTACCCAGTATGAGCTCAACCAAGCCGAGAAGCGGGCTCATATTCTTGAAGGACTGAAAAAAGCCCTGGATTATCTGGACGAAGTGATTCAACTCATCCGCTCCGCCTCCAGTCCGTCGGAGGCCAAACAGCGACTGATTCAGAGACTGGAGTTGAGCGACGCCCAAGCGCAGGCAATTTTGGAAATGCGGCTCCAGCGGTTGACAGGCCTCGAGCGGGAGAAGATCATCGAGGAATATGCGGAGGTACTCAAGGAAATGGAACGGTTGCGCCAGATCCTTGCTTCGCCCGTGCTCGTCGATCAGGTCATTCGCGAGGAGATTCAGGAACTGGTGGACAATTACGGTGATATGCGCAAGACTGAGATTGTCAGCGATGCCGGAGAGATCTGCATTGAGGATCTTATCACCCAGGAAGAGATGGTGGTCACTATTTCGAGAGCGGGGTACGTTAAGAGGACTCCACTTTCCATCTATCGCAGTCAAAAACGAGGCGGCAGGGGACGCAGCGGCATGTCCACACGGGAAGAAGACGTCGTTTCCACCATCTTCACCGCCTCCACCCACGATTATCTTCTGATTTTCACCAACCGTGGTCAGTTATTTTGGCTCAAGGTCTATGAGATTCCTGAAGTGGGTCCGTCCGCGGTGGGGAAAGCTGTAGTGAACCTCTTACCCCTCCAACAGGGAGAAAAGATCCAAGCCATTGTCCCAGTCAAGGAATTTGGTGAGGGTTTGTATGCGGTTATGGCAACGAGGGAGGGGATCGTCAAGAAGACGGAGTTGTCTGCCTATTCCAATCCCCGTTCCACGGGAATCAAGGCTATTGTTCTTGACGAAGGAGATGAAGTCATGTCGGTGAGCATCACTGATGGAAGTCAGGATCTTTTTCTCATGAGCACAGCGGGAAAATGCATACGCGTGAACGAAGCGGAATTCAGACCTTTGGGGAGAGTGAGCCGAGGTGTGAAAGGAATGAACCTTGACGGCAGCAAATTGGTTGGAATGGATATCGTCGACAGCGGAAAATCCATTCTGGTGATTACGGAAAAGGGCTTCGGCAAAAGGACAGCCAGCGAGGAATATCGGTGCCAGAGCCGAGGGGGCAAAGGAGTACTCAACATTCGCATCACGGACAGAAACGGTCGCGTGGTTGCGTTTCGCCAGGTGGGGGAGGGCGATGAAATCCTGATGATAACAGACAGAGGGAGACTCATACGTATTCCTGTCTCTCAAGTGAGCAAGATTGGACGGGTTACGCAGGGGGTGAAGCTCATGGGAATCGACGATGGGGAGAGAGTCGTCGACGTGGCCGCCTTCCTTGATACGGAAGATTCCAGGGAAAACGGGGAGGATTGATGGAGTTGGATGGTCCGATAGGTGTTGTGGGAGCGGGCAGCTGGGGGACCACCCTGGCATGGCTGCTTGCTGATAAAGGCTATCATGTGGATTTGTGGGCTTACGAAGAGGAAGTGGTAAAGAGCATCAACGAGCTCCACGAGAACAGTCTATATCTACCGGGTTTCCATTTGAGTGAAAAGATAATTGCTCATAGTGAACTGCAGCGTGTGGCAAAGGACCACGATCTGCTGGTGATGGTCGTACCTTCCCACGTCTATCGAGGCGTTGCTCGACGGATGCTCTCTTTTCTCAAGCCTGCAGCAATAATTGTCAGTGCCACAAAGGGGATAGAAAATGAAACGCTTCTGACAATGTCCGGAATATGGAAAGAGCTGGCACCGTCCCCGGACTCCCTACAGGTTCTTGTTCTCTCAGGCCCTTCCTTTGCCAGGGAGGTTGCCGACCGGATACCGACGGCCGTGGCCCTTGCTGCTGAACATCTTGACACGGCAAGGGCTGTTCAGCATGTGTTTGCCACCAAGAACTTTCGTGTTTATACAAACAAGGACAAGATCGGTGTTGAACTGGCAGGTGCTTTGAAGAATGTTATTGCTCTTGCCGCTGGTGTATCGGACGGACTTGGCTTCGGCTACAACACCAGGGCGGCGTTGATAACGCGGGGACTGGCCGAAATCACTCGACTGGGCGTGAAACTCGGGGCGAATCCATTAACTTTCTCCGGCCTGTCAGGGGTAGGGGACTTGCTTTTGACTTGCACGGGAGATTTGAGCAGGAACAGGAAGGTGGGACTCCAATTGGGCCAGGGAAGGAAAATTCACGAAATTCTTGCGGAAATGCGCATGGTTGCTGAAGGGGTTAAAACGGCGAAATCAGCATATTTTCTTGCAAAACGCATGAATGTGGAGATGCCCATTTCCGAAAAAGTCTACGAGGTGCTTTACCAGGACAAGGAACCCAAGACGGCCGTTCGAGAGCTCATGGAACGTGAATTGAAGCAGGAAGTGGAATTGCATCACTCCTGGTCTGCCGAGACAACTTGACAATGGATCAGCCATCCAGAGCAGCATATGCCTATCAAGTCAATGCAGGAAGTTTTTGAGCGGGTAAGGGCTAAGAAGGAGGCCTATGAGCGTTACAATTTTGAGCGACTTAAAGAAGAGGCTTTTGCCACATTCTTCGATCTAGCTCAAGAGCTCATCGGCTTGGACATGCTCTATCAGATCATTGTCGCGGTGCCCAAGGAGTTCTTTGACTATGAAAGCAGACTGTATGTCAGTGATTCCAGGGACTCACCCCTTATTAAGGTATGCAGCAGCGAGGAAGGATTGATACCCCTGACAGAGAGGACTCGCCATAATTTACGTCTCTCCAATGCGCCGTACGAATTCGGTGACAGCATCCTGTTTCCCATCAAGGGGAATGAAGCCCTGACCAAGTCCGTACCATTTATCACCCAGATTCCTCTTCTGGGCATCCTTGAAATCTATCCCAAAGAAAAGGTCGACGACAGGGCCAGGTTTTTCATGGAGAAGTATGCCAACCGCATTGGATACAATCTTCACCAAAAAATACTGATTCAGCAGAATATTAACCACATACGATTCACTAATCAGCTGGTTTCCGATATCGAGCACAATGTCATATCCCCCAACCTGTACTACAAGCTTTTTCTCATTCGTCTTAAGAGGCTCCTTTCCACGTATCAAGATGTTCAACAGCGTTTGCGCGATGCTATTGTAGAGAGTTCGGATGCTCATGGGCACCATGCGAAAAAGCTGTGCGAAATCCACCAACTGGTTTCTGAGGGTAATGAGTCTCTGGAGGAGGAGTGGAAAGCACTCTCCAAGCATTACGAACACACCAGTCTGTTTCTTGAGACACTCCTGAGGAGAGACCATTTCGAAAAGGGAACATATGTTCTGAGAAAGCAGTCATGCAATTTTCGCACAGAAATCATTCAACCATTACTGGAGCGTTACAGGCCGCTATTTGACAAGAGGGAAATAGCTGTAGACAACCGCCTGGACAACGTTCCCGACGACCAGGTCACTCTTTTTGTAGATAAGGGGTTAATTTCACAAGTTTTTGATAATTTCTTCTCGAATGCGATCAAGTACACTCAGGAAGTTGAAGATCAACTCGGCAACAAGATCAAGCTGGTTTCCTACAACCGCCAGATCTTGAAGAATTTTTTCGGGGAGGGAATTCACGGTATACGATTCAACTTCTTCACCACAGGGAAGCCGCTGTCGGAAAAGGAAGCGACGAGGTTGTTTGAAGAAGGTTTCAGAGGTTCTGAATCTTCCGGGGAAAAGGGCACAGGCCACGGTTTGCACTTTGTCCGGAATGTGGTGGAGATACATGGGGGCAATGTGGGATGTGAACCCCAGCGATATGGAAACCTCTTGTTTTTTACCTTGCCCATGCAGGAGCAGCGGCAGGAGTCGGGACAGTGACGGCGAGCCGGGCGGACACTATACACTGATGCTCTGTTGCACAAGAACCATTACGGGGCGAAGGCTTTGCCGATCGGTAGTAGGGGGAGCAAATCGGTACTTTTCCATAAGTGGGTCCGGATTCCGATTTCGACAGCCTTTGCGCCATTGTGTCAGGTATGGAAACCGGACCTGAAAAGTGGTCGTTACATGGACTTATTGATGATGAGTGGCGGGAAATCATGAGAAAAGAACCTCCATCCAGTACGTACCCACTCCACAAATACAGTATTCCATTACATCGAATACTGTATTCAGGGTATTTATGTCTTCGAACAGATACCGTATCAGAGATACAAAGTCACGCCTCTTAACCCTTTTGGCGGAAAGCAGGGCAACTCTCCCATGCCTGTGCTTTCCGATACCCGCCTTCCCGTATCATCGTTTTCAGGAGGGCGCTTCAGCCAAGGCGCCCCTCCCTGAAGACGATTCTCATTTCTGGTAAAAGACTCCTTTTCCGCTCCAATTGATGCACATCCCCTCATGTGAGCTCACGAGGCAGAGGAGAGCATCGGAAGGTCCTGGATGAAACAGTCCACAGCCTTTCTAGCTGCTATGATGTTGTGGACATCGTTAAGAATCACTGCTACCGCTTCGGTTGCAATGCCCGGTAACGACACATATCCTGCAAAGGCAACCACATCGGCGAGAGTACCTGTCTTCCCCTGGATGATAAAAGGACAGTCGCACATTCTCTTGCGCAGAGTTCCTTCTTGACCGCACACGGCCATCGACTCCAGCAGCACAGAGCCAACCAGGGGATCTCGATAAGCCTCCTGAAGGAGGCGGCAGAAAGCTCGCGGGCTCACCCTGCTTTTTCGGCTGAGTCCCGATCCATTGTCAAGGAATGTCTCTTGTTGCGGGATGCCGAGCTCATGGATGATTCTCTGCATGACGGCGAGGCTCTTTTCCATGGTACCCGGATTACCGAAGGCTTTCGCTCCCATGCTTCTGAAGAGAGTCTCCGCCATGAAATTGTTGCTGTAACGATTAAGGCCATAGAGAAGATCTCCCAGTGGAGGGGATTCATGCGTGGCAAGCTCTTTTGCATTTGAAGGGAGTCTCCCCGATCCTGTATAGGGGCGGCGCACATCGATTCCGGCCAGTCTGAGAAAAGCTCGGAAAGACCGAGCAACAAAATTTGCAGGATCGTCCACATTAAACCGAAAATTCTCCCCATCCTTATCCCCGCTAGACAGCCGGCCGGTCACTTGAAATCGTTCTCTGCCGTCGCCTGTGGCACCGCGTGATTGTATCTTCAAGGAATTTGAAACCTTCCGGGAAGCTGTGATGCCCTGATTGCTCAGACAGACGTAATCGCCCGGCGGTGAGCATGTGACGAGAACGGGTGCCCCCGTCCTCTTTCCGGGGGATACTTGGAATTGGATGCTGTTGAAATTGAGCGATGTTGCTGAAATGACCGGGTTATAGTCATCGCTGCAATCCCCGTCCAGACAAACCTGCGTGGAAAGCGGTTCAAAATAGCTGTTGTCGACGAGTATGCCGCCTTCCACCGATCTGATCCCCTTCTCATTCAGTTGGCATGCAAGGATTGAAGCCTTGTCGGAATCGAAGAGAAGGTCTCCTTCGCCTTTGATCCAAAGATTTCCCTGTATTCTACCGTCAACAGGCTCGTCTTCGGCCCAAACAGAAGTGGTGAACCGGTTATCGGGCCCCATGGTTTTCAAAGCCGCATAACTGGTAAAGAGCTTGACGAGGGAGGCGGGAACGAGCGCCTCGTTTCCGTGATGCTCCCAGATTGTCTTGCCTGAATGGAGTGATATCACATGAATGCCCACTTGTCCGGCCCAGTGCTTCATCTCCTTCAAATGGGACTGGAATGTCTTGGCCTTGGGACTCGCAGCGTGGAGAGAGGAAAAAGAACCTAAAGTGGTTAAGGACATCAGGAGAGAGAGAAGTGAAACAATGGCTTTGGATTTCATTATAGAAGCCTCGCTTTGTTGACCGAGCAACTTCTCAATAAGTCCAGGTAACGACCGCTTTGCAGGTCGGGATTCAAATCCCGACACCTTGCCGCAGAGGCGGTCAGGATTGGAATCCCGACTTGCTTATTGAGAAAGAATTCCTCCAGTGGGCAATAGCCCGGGATTAACTATCAAGATCGGGATGAGGAGGGTTATAAATGCAGAGAAGTCAAAGAGCATATGGACTCTATGTAATACGAAGCTGTTCAAACACGTCCCAAAAGCCGGGAAAAGACTTGGCTACCGCATCAGCCCCGTTAATTGTCACCTCTTTCAGGCGCAGTCCCGCCATAGCAAATGCCATGGCGATACGGTGGTCGTCGTGAGCTTCGATGGCCTCTTTGGGAGGAAGTGCCTTTCCGCCTTCTATGATGAGGCCGTCCGGCAATTCCTCAACCGGTATGCTGAGCTTTTTCAACTCGGAGGCAACAACGCTGAGCCTGTCGGATTCCTTCATCCGCAGATGCGCCACGTTGGTGATCCTGGTCCGACCCGCTGCAAATGCAGCTAGTACGGCCAGGGTCGGGACCATGTCAGGCATGGTGTTCATGTCACGATCGACCGGAAGCAAATGCGGAGGCCCCTTAACCTTGACGCTATGTTCCTCCCAGGCCAGGGTGCAGCCCATTTCCGCCAGGATGTCGAGAAAGCGGCAATCCCCTTGAAGACTGTCGCGAGACACAGGATGGGTCGTTACCTCTCCTCCGGTGATTGCCGCTGCTCCCCAGAAATAGGATGCCGATGAACAATCTCCCTCAACCAGGTAATCCAGGGGAGGATAGCTCTGAGGAGCTGGAATGACCAGCCGGTTATTCCCAAGCCATTGGTAATGAATTCCAGCCTGTTCAAGCATGGACAGGGTTATGGCCACATAAGGGAATGATGCAACCGGTTCGATCCAGCCTATTGTCACGTCGCTTCGGGCACATGGCGATGCCAGCAGCAGAGCCGAGAGAAACTGGCTGCTCTGTCTTGCATCTATGAGGACTTCTCCACCCTGCAATCCCTTGCTCACAATCCTGACTGGAGGAAAACCATCATTCTGCAGACAATGACAGGTCACACCGAGTCTGCGCAGGGCATCGAGGACAGGGCCGACAGGCCGCTCACGAAGGCGGGATGATCCGTCAAAGATGAATGTTCCTGTACCTGTTGCCGCCAGGGCCAGGAGAAGTCGGATGCTGGTCCCACTGTTCCCCAGTAGGATCGGCGCATCCGGTGTGATCCAATGCTGCTCGGGGGGAACGATCATGACCGTTACCCCGTTCCAGATGACTTGTGATCCCAGCAGCTCCAGTGCCCTGGCGGTCAGGAGAGTGTCTTCAGCTTTCAGGGCATTGCGAAGGATACTCTTACCCCGGCTGAGCGCTGCAATTAATAGGGCCCTATGGGTGATGGATTTCGAGCCGGGAAGCCGGATGCATGACTTCACCTGGTGAACGGGGGTAATCCTTTTGACGATTCTATTCATGGGAAGAAGCCCTTATAAGCGCATTCCGCATCACTTGAATGACTCGAGTGTCCAGACTGTCTATCCCAAGCCACCATTCCAGTTGAGCAACCCCCTGATGGAGGAGCATCTCCAGCCCGGGAACGGTCAAAGAGCCGGCTCGTTTTGCCTGAGCCAGGAAATCCGTCCAGAGCGGCCTGTAAACCGTGTCCATGACGACCATTCCCGGCTGGAAAAACGAGTCGGAGACGAGCTGCACTTTTTCTGTTCCCACAAGACCCGTGGAAGTGCATTGGATAACAATTTCAAATGGCCTCTCCCGCCGAACCCGCTCCAATTCGTGAAGTGGTATGAAGTCACACGCGAAAAGTCCAGCAAGCGTCTCCCCTCTCTCCACGCTGCGGTTGGTGATGTGAACGCTGGCTCCAGCATGGAGAAGCC
Source organism: Deltaproteobacteria bacterium (assembly GCA_012517775.1). Taxonomy (GTDB): domain Bacteria; phylum Desulfobacterota; class Syntrophobacteria; order Syntrophobacterales; family Syntrophobacteraceae; genus JAAYUJ01. The sequence goes on along the minus strand of JAAYUJ010000025.1, from coordinate 3,555 downwards.
CATAGACTACCGCGCGGGCTGCTCCTCCTGCTCCCAGAACCAACGCGCGTTTCCCCTTCAACGTGCAGAACGTCTCCAGTGCCCGGTTGGAACCGATCCAATCCGTATTTCTGGCCTCCCAGCCTGATATATGCCATCGGAGTGTGTTGACGGCGCCGATTGCCGCAGCCGTCTCATCTTTCGAAGCAGAGTGAGAATAAGCCGCCTCCTTGTGAGGGAGAGTGACACTGAGTCCGCGAAGCCGCATTTTCCAGAGGGTATCCAGGTCCTCTGCGAGCGAATCGGATTCCAGGGCCACATAAAGGGCGGGGAGCCCCAGCGTGTCAAAAGCTTCCTGCATCATGACGGGACTCAGGCTGTGCGCGACGGGATTCCCTATAACAGCGAAAAGATCTTTCTGTCTGGGGTGGATCATGGGATTCACTCGCCTGGTTCTTCGATTAGGCCATATTCTTTCGAGAGTCGGCAGCCCGCGACGACAGGGACGAGATCACCCGAGCAGTTCCATCAGAGACCGCATCTCCGATGGAGTCATCTGACCCGGTGCCGCCGGAGTCTGGCCGGGAAGGGGTACATAGCTCCACGGGCTACCCAGGATGAGACAGGCTGCTCTGCTCCATCTTCCCTTCCGGCCCATGCAGAATGCGACCACATCTTTCTCGAGCTCCCGTTTTCCGAATGGAATAAGCTCCAGCACCGTGAGATTGTCTTCGGGACTTGCAGCAAAGGTGGCAATTTTGATTACCTTGGCTCCGGTTCCAGACATTTGCTCCATTTTTCTGTGCAGGTACGATGCCGATGGTGTGCCCGAACAATCGTGGTAGGAAACGATCAGACCTGCACCACTTGACTGAAAGTATCTGTAGAGCTCCATATCAAGATCATCTTCCAAATCGATCCATTCGGCTCCCGCCAGTACGGCCCTTTTCAGGAGGTCCAGTCTTTCCGGCTCACTGCCGGCAAACACCCCCCCGTCCCGTTTCAGGCGACTGGTAGCGACAACCGGCCTCCTGTCCCGTGAGGAGAGAGCAGCCAGTCCCTTAATGGTGTTCTTCACACCATGAGTTTCCGAGAATGCATCCAGGCGCCATTCCACCATATCCACTTCAGCATGGGAAAGCAGAGCAGGCAGTTCCTCAAGGGGGCATCGCATCAGACAGCCGCAGAGTTGGGCAATCGGAAACACATCGCTCATTGTCTATCAACCGTCCGCATTTTTTCCATTTCCACACGAAAGGGGTGCTTTGGGTCACTCTTGGGATAAGAGCCCAATAGCTTCAGGAGGGTAACATGACTCCTGAGATCGTTGAAGGCCGCTTGCACAGATTCTTCCTCCACGTGCCCCTCTATATCCACACAGAACAGGTATTGCCAGGGAAACTGACGGTTGGGCCGGGATTCGATGCGACTCATGTTCACGTGGTGCTTCGCAAAAGCCTCCAATGCCGCATGAAGCGCACCGGGCTGGTCGGATACGGTGAAGAGGATCGTGGTCTTGTCTTTTCCCGTGGGTGGGTTTGCGTGGTTTGCGAGGGCAAAGAAGCGAGTGGTGTTCTCCGTGTGGTCTTCAATGCGCTCTGCGAGTATATCCAGGCCATAGTGGTCGGCAGCATGGAGATTACACAGTGCCGCTCCTGCCGGGTCCTTTTTCGCCATCTGTGCTGACTGAGCGGTAGACGAACATTCATAGATCTCCACGTTGCGCAGATTCTCCAGTATCCATCGTCTGCACTGCTCCACCGCCTGCGGATGAGCATACAGATGCTTAAGGCCTTCAATTCCCTGGGATTTACCGCAAAGGTAATGGGAGACTTCCATGTAACATTCTCGAACTACATGCACCTCCCTCTCGTAGAGCAGATCGATGGTGCGCCCCACGCCTCCCTGGAGAGAATTCTCTACCGGAACGATGGCAACATGCGCTTTTCCTTTCAGAAGGGCGTCGAATACATCCTCAAGCGTCGGAAAGGGCTGGTAAACCGCGGAGTGTCCATACAGGGACATGGCCGCGAGATGAGAGTAGGTCCATGCGGGGCCGAGAAAAGCGACCCGCAGAACATACTGAAGAAGCCGTGAAGCGGCAAGGATCTCTCTGTAGATGCATCGTAGGGAGTCGTTCGACAGGGGACCCGGATTGTCACGGGTCAGCCGGTCGTATATGCTCTGTTCGCGGCTGGGATCGAAAAGGGTCAGTCCTTTCTCCGCCTTGATGCGTCCTACCTCTTGAGCCAGTTCCATTCGCTGATTGAGGAGCCGCAGAAGCTTCTCATCGATTCCATCAATCGCCTCCCTGATTCCTTTGAGCTCTGTCTCCGGATTATTGTTCGGTATTTGATGCGCTTCCATGAAAACTTGCCCCTTCATTGATAGTGCCTGTGCATCAGTATCTTCCTCTGTCAACATCCAGGAGCCTTTCACTTTTCGTGAATCGTTTCATCCACCAGAATACCGAAATGTCGGCCGGCCTGCTCTGCTGAAACCAGAACCTGATCTCCCGGTTTCAGCTGAACGACCGAGAGTGCTTCTCCGTCGGGTCTTGTGAGTCGAATGGTTTCGGCGTTCTGGAGCAGTATGGACCCACTCGTCCTTTGGCTCCTGGCATGCATGAGGAGAAGCGGACGGCGTTCGATCTTGATACGCCCGGTTATAGCTGATTGCGTCGTTCCCCGGGCGCTGACGAGAAGCAGGGGGTCCCCTGCCTCCAACTCACTCAAGTAACGGGTTCGCCCGTTGGGGACCCTCAGGTAGGCATGGACGGGACCTGCATTGACACGAAACGGGCGCGGGGCGACGTACGGATTTTCCTTGGCTTCCGCCTGCACCAGGAAGAGGAGGCTGCTCGAGTTACCCACCAGCATGCCTTCTCCTGCCTCCATCATGGTACAGGTGTCCACACAGACCCGGTCCCCGAGACCTGCGGGGCGAATCCGTTCGATGGTTGCCGGTTCCAGATGGAGTTGTTCCGTAGACGTTTTCGCCACTGAAAGCATGGCGGTCAGAGCTTCCGTATCCTGGGCATGGATGATGACTCCGGCGACTCCCTTTTCGAGAATACCCAAAGCCAGGGCCACATCCTCCCGATTGTAAACGGGCACAAAAAGACGGCCTCCCAGAGCAACCAGGTTCTCAAGAGGGATGACTTCCCACGTGCGTGACCGGGAGGTCAGGGATGTCTCGGCATCGTCTTTGGGCTCAACGTCAAGAATGACGGGTGCCTGATTCAGAAGTTGAGCGATACGCGCCTCATCTTCCGGCGAGGAGAGCCTTTCGAAGAGGACGTCTTTTCCAGGAATGACGTCTCCGCGTGGATTGACTGTCTTGATACGGCCAAGCTCCTTGATGCGTGCTTCCCAGCCGGCTGGAGTCAACAGGGCGTCCGCACCGCCCTCAATGGCGGTGATCACCATCTCTTTTGACCATTTATCCAAAAACACCCATGCCTCTTTCAAGGTCATCTCCACAAAAAACAAGAGCCGCAGGCTGAACCTGCGGCTCTTGTTAGACACTGATGTATCTGAAGCTCAAAAGCAGGCCAGCACGCCCTTTCTCAACCTC
>JAAYUJ010000250.1 GCA_012517775.1 Deltaproteobacteria bacterium | reverse complement strand
TTTGCGCCGGATGATCCAGGACATCCTTTTTAGGGAGACCACCACCCTGGGAGTAAGGATTCACGAGGTGGAGCGTGTGGAAATCCCACGAGCAACGGAGAGCATCGAGACCCCCTACGGACCGTGCCGTATCAAGCGGGCTGTCGATTCTCAGGGGGAAAGACGGGCAACACCGGAATACGAGGATTGCAAACGCCTTGCGCGGGAGTATCGGGTGCCCATCCGCAGAGTGTATGAGGATGTGCTGTGCCTGGTCCGGGAAAAGGACTGATATCTGATGAAGCAACTGACTCTGTTTTCACTATGAAGGACATCCCCTTTGGTGCAGCAAGCAATCGTGATTTCACGTAACTTCTCAATAAGCCCAGGGAAAGGCCGCTTTGCGGGTTGGGTTTCCATACCCGTCACCATAGCGCAGAAGCTGTCGGGATTGGAATCCCGATCTGCTCAATGGGAAAGCACGATTTCACAACGAAATGCACGAAGTGCAGAGAGAAATGAAGAAGAGGTTCATGAGCTGCGTGGGAATTCTACACGTTAAGGAAGACAGCGTCCGTCAGTAACATAAAGGGATACAGGATTTCTTGAGGAGAATTCCCAAGAATGCCGAGTCATTCATCAAAGTTTTTTCCTGAAGGAACCTGCCCGCAAGACGAGGAAGGAAATCTGCGGATCATGAAAGCAACAGTGGATCAGGTCATCGGGTCCCTTATCACTATCGGGGATGAAATCCTTGGGGGGGACATTCCCAACGGCAACGCCCATCATATCGCCCTGGAGCTTCGCTCGTGCGGTTTTCGCCTGAACAGGATCATCACGGTGGGTGACCATGAAGACGCAATCATCCAAACCGTGCAGGAATGCCTGGGGAACTGCCGGTTTCTTATCGTTACCGGCGGCTTGGGGCCGACCGAGGATGACCGGACTCCCAACGCAGTCTCCAGAGCCCTCGGCAAACCTCTCTTGCCCAACGACGAGTACCTGGGATGGCTGAGGAACCGCCTGGCGGAAACAGGGCGTCCCTGGTCCGACGAAGTGGGCAGAATGGCTTATCTCCCGGAAGGGGCGATCAAGATTGGAGTCGGCATGGCGGGATTCAGCCTGGAGCACGATGGAATCCCCTGCTACTTTCTCCCCGGCGTTCCTGGGGAAATGCGCTGGCTTATGGCCAATATCGTCGTCCCGGACCTGGAAAGGCGTTTTCCCCGTCGCCTGCGGTACCTCAAGGAATTCCTTCGCATCCAGGGGTTGTATGAATCGGAGATCAGTGAGCGTCTCCGCGGATTCGATCCTTCTTCCTTAGGGGTGGAGATCGGTTATCTGCCCCAGGGGCCTGAGGTGTGGCTGACTCTGTTCGCCTCGGCGGATACCGAAGAAGAGGCGAGGAGCAAAATCGCCGACAGCGAAAGAGCAATCCGTCAACGCTTCGATCCGCACCACATCAGCGGCCGCAGCGCCGACAGCCTGGAGCGGGTGGTTGGGCGGGAGCTTCTTGCCAGAAGTTGGAGACTTTCCGTGGCAGAATCTTGCACGGGCGGGCTGCTCTCCAGGAGAATCACCTCCGTTCCCGGTGCCTCCGACTATTTCGAGAGGGGCTGCATCGTCTACAGCAACCAGGCGAAGACGGATCTCCTCAAGGTTCCCGAATCCCTCCTGACGGCTCACGGTGCCGTAAGCGAACCTGTTGCCGCCGCCATGGCCGAGGGGATGCGGAAGCAGGCGGGGGTGGACATCGCCCTGGCTGTTACGGGCATTGCAGGTCCTGCCGGCGGGAGCCCGGAAAAGCCCGTCGGGACCGTCTTCATCGCCTGCGCATCCCAACGGGGCACATCGGTTGAGAAGCATCTCTTTCGCGGAGACAGGGAGCGCGTTCAGGAATGTGCTGCCCATGGAGCCCTGGTGCACCTCTGGAGGACTCTCATCCAATGATCCGAACCTTCATTGCCCTCGATCTTCCACCTGCCGTTCAGGAGTCCCTGGAGCATCTCAGCCTCGATCTCCAGCGGGCTGGGGCAGCCGTGTCCTGGGTCAAACCGGGCCGCATTCACGTCACGGTCAAATTCCTCGGGAACGTACCCACCGATCGAATCGATGCCATCAGCGATGCCCTGCTGCGATCAGTGGCTGGGACGAAGCCTTTCCGTTTGCGTCCCGCAGGCTGCGGAGCATTTCCTTCCATGAAGAAAATGCGGATTGTCTGGGTGGGCCTTCAGGGAGATCTCGACCCTCTCAAAACGTTGCGGAGGCAGGTGGAGGATGTCATGGCCTCATTGGGCTTCAATCGGGAGGATCGCGCATTCAAACCGCATCTCACTCTTGGCCGGGTCAAGGGCGCCAAGAACATTCATGCCCTGCAGGAGGCCCTTTTAGATCGTCAGGGATTCCAACTGGAAGCTTTTGACGTGACGGAAGCGGTGTTGTATAAAAGCGAATTGAGACCTGAAGGAGCCCGCTACACGCCTCTCTTTCGAGCCCAGTTCAGCCCTCAGTGATCCCCAATCCACACAATTTCCAGGAAAGGAATCGGACCGGGGGACAGGATCCGGGGGGAGAGGAGTCGAGTCTCTCCTCGACGATGGGTGGCTCTTCACACAAATCATGCATTATTGCGGTCTTGCGGTACACACCTGACGTGGACATGCGCAAAGGAGGACTCCCATGGCATCGGGTGATGACAGACAGAAAGCCATAGACATGGCCGTGTCTCAGATTGAGCGCTCCTGTGGTAAGGGAGCCATTATGCGCCTCGGAGAGAGTGCGCAACATGTGGAGGTCCAGACCATTTCCACGGGATGCCTCTCCCTGGATCTTGCTCTGGGGATCGGAGGAGTTGCCCGGGGTCGCATCATCGAAATCTTCGGCCCTGAATCCTCTGGGAAGACAACCCTTGCTCTGCATGTTATCGCGGAAGCTCAGAAAGTGGGGGGGCTCGCCGCGTTCATCGACGCTGAGCACGCACTGGATGTCCACTATGCCAGAAAGCTGGGTGTTCAGGTGGAGGATCTGCTCATCAGTCAGCCGGATTACGGAGAGCAGGCGCTGGAGATCGCGGAGATCCTGGTGCGAAGCAACGCGGTCGACGTGATCGTCATCGATTCGGTGGCGGCATTGGTTCCCAAGGCGGAGATTGAAGGGGAAATGGGTGACCCGCACGTAGGGCTTCAGGCGCGCCTTATGAGTCAGGCTCTTCGAAAGCTCGTATCCGCCATCAGCAAGTCCAGAACCTGTGTGATTTTCATCAACCAGATCCGAATGAAAATCGGTGTGATGTACGGGTCCCCCGAAACCACCACCGGCGGGAACGCTCTAAAATTCTACGCCACCATGAGAATGGAGATCCGCCGGGTGACGTCCATCAAGGAGGGACAGGATATCATCGGCAATCGAACTCGGGTCAAAGTGGTCAAGAACAAGATCGCTCCTCCTTTCAGAGAAGTGGAATTCGACATCATTTACGGTCGGGGCATCTCCAAGGAGGGAGATATCCTCGACCTCGGGGTGGAGGGAAAGGTTGTCGAAAAGTCCGGTACATGGTACTCGTACAATGGCGAGAGACTGGGACAGGGCCGTGAGAACGCCAAGAACTTTCTGCGGGAGCATCCCGATACTCTTGTGGAGATAGAGCAAAAACTGAGGCAGATGCATGATCTGAAGTCCTTCAATGTCCCTGCGGAATCAGCGATTGCGGAGTGAGCGGGCACAGATCGACAGAGTTCGGAAGTCCACCCATGAATGACTGTACCCTTCAACTTTCACCGAGGAGATTTCCCTGATGAAAGCGAGCCAGATCCGGAAGGCCTTTCTGGAGTATTTTCAAAAGAATGGACATGCCATTGTCAAGAGCTCTTCCGTTATCCCTCACGACGACCCCTCTCTTCTTTTTACCAATGCGGGCATGGTCCAGTTCAAGCGCACTTTTCTGGGAGAGGAGCGGCGGCCGTACCTCCGGGCCGTGACAAGTCAGAAATGCATGCGGGCCGGTGGAAAGCACAACGATCTGGAAAACGTAGGCCGTACGGCGAGGCATCACACATTCTTCGAAATGCTTGGCAATTTCTCTTTCGGGGACTATTTCAAGAAGGAGGCCGTCGAGTATGCGTGGGAATTCCTCACTGATGTGATGGGTCTGCCCAGAGACAAGCTCTATGCAACGATACATGAGGGCGATGCAGCCATGAAGCTAGGGCCGGACGAGGAGGCCCGGGAATTCTGGGCGCGCTATCTGCCCCCCGATCGAATCCTGACTTTTCCCACCAAGGACAACTTCTGGGCGATGGGAGACACGGGGCCTTGCGGGCCCTGTTCGGAGATTCTCATCGATCAGGGGAAGGAAATGGGCTGCGGGAGCCCCGACTGCAAGCCGGGGTGTGACTGCGACCGATATCTGGAGCTGTGGAATCTCGTATTCATGCAGTTCAACCGGCAGGAAAACGGGGTGATGGAGCCCCTTCCCAAACCGAGCATCGACACGGGGATGGGACTCGAGCGGGTAGCCGCCGTCATTCAAAAGGTTCGGTCCAACTACGATACAGACCTCTTTTCCCCCATGATGGCGAAGATTGAGGAATTGAGCGGCTATCGCCACGGGAGTGAGCCGGAGAAGGACGTTTCCGTCAAGGTCATAGCGGACCACAGCCGCGCCGCCGCGTTTCTCATCGGCGACGGAGCCCTTCCGAGCAATGAGGGGCGGGGGTATGTTCTTCGCCGCGTTATTCGCCGGGCCCTGCGCCATGGAAGATTCCTCGGCCTCGACCGGCCTTTCCTGCACGAAGTTGCGGTCTCGGTGATGGAGGCCATGCAGGATGCCTATCCCGACCTGCTTGAAAGCAGAAGTTTCATCACACGCGTTATTCTTAATGAAGAAGAACGGTTCAACGAAACCCTGGATTTCGGTCTGCGGCTCCTTCAGAGTGAGATCAAAAGGCTCCGGGACGATGGAAGCAAAATCATCCCCGGGGCTCTCATCTTCAAGTTGTATGACACGTACGGGTTTCCCATAGATATCGTAACCGATATGGCGAGGGAGATGGCCTTCGAGGTGGACGAGGCGGGCTTCCAGGATTTGATGGAGCATCAAAGGGAACAATCCCGAATGTACTGGAAGGGAAGCGGGGAACGGGAAGTCTCCGAAGCTTACCGGCAGCTATCCACAAAGGGAATCAGCACCCGCTTCGTGGGTTATGATGCTCTAGAACACTCCTCGACCGTCGTCGCTCTCATTAGGGGAGGTGAAACGATAGGGGAAGCCACAACCGGGAGTGATGTGGAAATCGTCACGGAGGAGACCCCCTTCTATGGAGAGTCGGGCGGCCAGATAGGAGACAGAGGCGAAATCGTCGGGCCGAATGGCAAGGTAACCGTCGTCGATACCCAGAAGCTTCCCGGTGATCTATTCGTCCACGTGGGGCGAGTTGAGGAGGGGGTGCTTCGCACGGGCGATCGGGTGCAACTCAAGGTTGACTCCATGCTGCGGCAGGACACGGCGCAGCACCACACGGCGACTCACATTCTCCATGCGGTCCTGCGCAAGGTGCTGGGAGATCATGTGAAGCAGGCAGGGTCTCTTGTGGCATCCGATCGACTTCGATTCGATTTCACCCACTTCTCGGCCCTGACGCCTGAAGAACTGGAAGAAATCGAGCGCCTGGTCAACGATGAAATCCGCAGGAACAAGGATTTGCGGGTGAGTGTCATGAATATTGAAGAGGCTCTCAAGGCGGGAGCCATGGCACTTTTTGAGGAGAAATACGGCGAGCGGGTTCGCATGGTGGAAATCCCCGGTTTCAGCAGGGAGTTGTGTGGAGGGACCCACACTCACAGGACCGGCGATGCCGGGCTGTTCATCATTGTTCAGGAAACCAGCGTGGCTGCGGGGGTTCGAAGAATTGAAGCCCTGGTGGGAAGGCATGCTCTGAATCACCTGAGACATCAGGAGGCCCTTCTTCACCAGGCTGCGACCCTGCTCAAGTCAGCCCCCTCAGAGGTCGTGGATCGGCTGGAGAAGCTCCTTGCTCATCAGAAGCTATTGGAAAAGGACCTTGAATCCATCAAGGCTTCGATGGCAAGCAAGAAGTCAGCTGATTTGCTGGAACAGGCCGATGAAATCCATGGAATCAAGGTGCTCGTCAGACAGGTGGAAGCTGATGATCCCAAGGCCTTGAGGGAGATGTACGATCGTTTCAAGGAGCGCATGACCAATGGAGTCATGGTGCTCGGAGCAGCGCGGGAAGGGAAAGCGTTCCTGCTGGTGGGCGTCACGTCCGATCTCACGGGGCGCGTACACGCAGGAAACCTCATCAAGGAGATTGTCAGGGAAATTGGTGGCAGCGGGGGAGGACGACCCGATATGGCTCAGGCGGGGGGAAATCAGCCCGAAAAGCTGCCGGCGGCTCTCAACCTGGCGGGACGACTGCTTGAGGAGAGGTTGAAATAGGGCTCGCACATTTTCATCGACCGATAGGATGAAAGGGCGGGATTGCAATCCCGCCCTTTCATTTTGGTCTCCATATTGTGGAAGAACTCCACTATAATCGATCCACTCTACGACAGGAGAGTTGCTCCTCCGCTTCTTCGGAAAGCACTCCCGAAAAAATCTGAAACGGAGAAGGAAGCACCGCAATCCCCGCAGTGCAGGCAGATACGGCGTCAGGTGCGAATCAGCATGAGCTCTCTTTCACATTCCAGGCATTCCACAACGCATCCTCCTGTAATAGGAATAGACAATTTCCGGACGATCAACAGCGGTGACTTCTCAAGAAGTTCAGACAGCTACGGCTTTCAGGGTCGGGTTTCCATACCCGGCACCATGGGGCAGAGGCTGTCGGGTATGGAATCCCGGCCTGCTGAATGAGAAAGTACCAACGGCGGCGACAGATTGATATTGATGCATTTGAGAGATTCGGCAAATACCATCTGTCCGGTGATAGATGTTCCGAATAATCCATGATAAACATCATACCCCTGGCTTTTGCTGATGCTGCCGATGGCTCCTTGAAAGCATGAACAGAAACGGCATGCGGTGATTCTTTCGTGAGGTCTGGTTCATGGAGTGGGGAGGATACCTGCATTGTTCTCAACACACAATCGGGAGTAAGGAGAATGCCGGCCAATCTGCCACCTCCTTATTTCGAGGCTGAAAGGCGGTTTAGAGAAGCGAAGACTTCCGAGGAGAAGTTGGAAGCCCTCGAGGAAATGCTCACCATCATGCCCAAGCATAAGGGCACGGACAAGCTGCGGGCTGACTTGCGAAGGCGCATCGCCAAAGTGAAGGAGCAGTCGCAGCAGAAGAAGGGAGGAGCAAGGCGGGACGCGACATACTCCATCGATAAGGAGGGGGCGGCACAGGTGGTTTTGGTC
>JAAYUJ010000249.1 GCA_012517775.1 Deltaproteobacteria bacterium | reverse complement strand
TTCCGGGCACCCGAAACGACGAAAAGGCGCCCTGCTCCCCGTAGGTCGGGTTTCTTACCCGACATCCTGTTGTCGGGAATGGAATCCCGACCTACTCATTGGATGGAGCAAAGGGACTTTTCATCGCAGGGAACTGTCAAGTAGGGGAACAATCGTTATTGGAATACAGGGTGTTGGGCGGTCAGTGCCCGCCTCAGATCCGTCGCCAGATTGTGGGCCCTTCGAAGGGGCTCCGGGATGCGAAAACGCCCCAGACAATCGGCCACAAGCGCCTGGGAGCTCTCCACATCGGCGAGGTGGCCCGGTGAGATATAGATCGGTTTGACGCCTTCACGGGAGCGAAAGACGCTGCCCACCACCTCGCCGTTCAATATCAGGGGCGTGGAAGCGCCCCGATGGGAAAGCAGTAACCCGTGTTCCCCGCATAATCTCTTCTTGGCACATCCCACCGTTGGTATCCCGAGGCAAAGTCCCAAGTGCGACGCCAGTCCCAACCTTCTCGGGTGGGCGATGCCCTGTCCGTCACACAAGAGCACATGGGGAGGGGTTTTCAGTTTTCTGAAGGCCACTACCAGTGTTGGAGCTTCCCGAAACGAGAGAAGGCCGGGGATGTAAGGGAAAAGTGCGGAGGAAATGACTTGGGACGTCTCCAAAGGCTGCAGTTCAGGCCACGTGAAAGTGACCATGACGGCAACCAGTTGATTGGACGTTCTCGCATATCCGATATCTGAAGCCCCGAGGATTGCGAAGCTCCTCGGCAGGGGCTGCAACAGGACCCGAGGTGCGAGCTCGCACTGCAGCGCCCTGGCCTCCCGTGGCGAAAGATCCCAATTCTGCTCGTCAGGCATTTGAAAGAAACATCTTTGGGAAGAGGAAACAAACAACCGGGCGGCCCGCCGACCCGTAAGTTCCCGTTGGGTCAGCCACTCATGCCCCTTTGGGGCACCGTAAAAGATAAAAAGGCGCCCTGCTTGATGTAGGTCGGGTTTCCAACCCGACATCCCGCTGTCGGGAATGGAATCCCGACCTACGAGTAATGAGTCGGGGAACTTCTCGTAGCAGGTCTGAGAGCCGCCCGCGAAAGGCTATTCTGATTGAATCATCCTTTCAACTGCACCGGGAGAAACCGCAGGATCGGCAGACGATGCATCCTCCTTCGTGTTCGACGGCCGCTCCACAGTCCGGGCAGGCGCCCATTTCATCTCTCACCGTGGCGATGTTCGCTTCCGCGTAGTGATTGAGAACCTGAGCAATGGCATCCGAACAGGAAACCACCTGCCCCCCGTTTTGCCAGACTGGGGAAGGACAGCGAATACCCATGAGCTGCTTGATGATGGCTTCCACCTTGACGCCCGACCTCAGGGCGAGGGAAATCAAACGACTGGTCGCCTCGATCTGCGAGTAGGCACATCCTCCCGCCTTGCCCATCTGGGCGAAGACTTCGCACAACCCGTATTCGTCCGAATTCATGGTGACATAGAGCTTCCCGCAGCCCGTGTTGATCCGCTCCGTGATGCCCGTGGTTCGATCGGGGCGCGGTCTGGGCTCCACCTGCGGATACTGGGGCTTCTTCTGGATATTGAGGACCTGGACGTCCCGACTGCCGTCGCGATAGATGGTCAGCCCCTTGCAACCGAGGGAATAGGCCATCAGATAGGCGTCATGGACATCCTGCGGGGTGGCTTCGTTGGGAAAATTGATGGTCTTGCTCACAGCGTTGTCGGTGTTCTTCTGAAACGCTCCCTGGATGCGAATATGCCATTCCGGACTCACATCGTGGGAAACGACGAAGACCCTGCGGACGTCTTCGGGTATCTCGCTGAGCTCGCGAATACTTCCCTTCTCGGCAATTCTCTTCATGAGGGACTCGGAGAAGAACCCTCTCTCCCTGGCGACCTTTTCGAAGCTGGGATGCACTTCCACCAGCTCCTGGCCGTCCAGGACCTTGCGAACGAAGCTTATGGCAAAAACGGGCTCTATTCCGCTTGAGCACCCTGCGATGATGCTGATCGTACCAGTGGGTGCTATGGTCGTGGTTGTTGCGTTTCGCATGAAAGGGGTTTCGGGTCGATCATACACGGAACCGCTGTAGTTGAGGAAATTACCGCGGTCTTCCCCCAGTTTTGCCGAGGCGGCCTTGCTTTCCTTCTGAATGAAAGCCATGACTTCCTCGGCGGTTTCGACGGCCTCAACGGAGTTGTAAGGGACACCCAATGCAATGAGAAGATCGGCGAACCCCATCACCCCCAGCCCGATCTTGCGGTTTCCCCTGGTCATCTCCTCTATCTTGGGCAGGGGGTATTTGTTCACTTCGATGACATTGTCCAGAAAATGCACGGATTCCCACACGACGTCCCTCAAGTGATCGTAATCGATCTTCCCTTCAAGGACCATGTTGGCCAGGTTGATGGATCCGAGATTGCAAGATTCATAAGGGAGAAGAGGTTGCTCCCCGCAGGGGTTCGTGCTCTCGATCTCCCCAACCAATGGGGTGGGGTTGTCACGGTTCATTGCGTCCAGGAAAATGATTCCAGGTTCCCCGTTTCTCCATGCCGACTGAACGATCCGTTCAAAAACCTCACGGGCGGAAAGGCTCTTCACCGGCTCTCCGGTACGGGGGTTGATGAGCTGATACTCCTCATCCTTCTGTACCGCTTCCATGAAGGTGTCCGTGACCGCAACGGAGATGTTGAAGTTGTTGAGGCGATCATTATCTGTCTTGCACGTGATGAATCGCTCTATGTCGGGGTGGTCGATCCGGAGGATTCCCATATTGGCACCGCGGCGGGTCCCTCCCTGCTTGACTGTTTCCGTCGCCGTGTCGAACACCGTCATGAAGCTCACCGGCCCACTGGCAACCCCCTGTGTGGAAAGGACCTTGTCTTTTTCGGGTCGAATCCGGGAGAAGGAAAAACCGGTGCCACCGCCGCTTTTGTGAATCATGGCCGCATGCTTGATGGCTTCGAAGATGCTGTCGATGGAATCCTCCACCGGAAGCACGAAACAGGCGGAGAGTTGCCCCAGGGGCCGACCGGCATTCATGAGGGTCGGGGAGTTGGGGATAAAATCAAGAGAGACCATCAGCCGGTAGAATTGATCGGCAGTCTGCTCGACCTTGTCAGGCCCCTCGAAAAGGGCATCCGCTTCAGCAATGGCGCGGGCCACCCGCCAGAAAAGTTCCTCGGGAGTCTCGACGGGTTTGCTCTGCTCATCCTTCCTGAGATAGCGCTTCTTCAAAACTACCAACGCATTGGCTGACAGGCGCAGAGGAGGTTCACGCCTGATCACCGTCATTCGCTTCCTGGCTGCGGAGCTCGATGAGGAACGCGGCTTCGAGACCTCCCGTGCGGTGGTTTGCCCAACATCCGTCATGATGTTCCCATCCTTCCAAATAATCTATAGATGCTTGATTGATAAGGCTTTGCAGACATCCGATTCTCATTTAAAAATTATGACTCCACATGATATGGAAAAAAAGAGGGGTGTCAAAAACAAATTTGTTCTGAAAATAGGGACGTTTTGGCTCAATGGCATGAATTGAATGGAAAAGATTGCAAGATGCCGAAACGCGGAGAATAAAGGTGCAGTGTGGCTTATTGATGATACTCGATCTTTGCGCTCTTTCCCATGGATACGCCTCTCCGACATGATCTGGATGTGAATACCCTTTCACTATGCAAGAAAAGAACCAAAGTTTTCTAATTAATGATACAACCCACTGGAAAAGCAGGATGGACTGATTATTTTAACGGTGAATGCATGAATGAGAGACGTATGAAGATTTCCACCGTAAGATGAATCAAAAAAGAACCCGGCCATGAGCCGGTTTTTCATGAACAGGATCATGCGGCTGGTCCCATAAGGGAATTCTCTCGCAGCTCCACGGCCATTGGGGTTCATTGAGAGAGAGGGGACCGGGTCTGTATGGATCGTTCGAAGGAGGCGCGAAATATGGCTAGAGCAGTAGGAATCGACCTGGGTACGACCAATTCAGTCGTGGCTGTCTGGGAGAACGGTAGAGCAACCGTAATCCCCAATGCAGAGGGGTCCCGCACGACCCCTTCAGTGGTCGGCTATACAGAGGACGGGCAAAGGCTTGTGGGACAGGTAGCCCGTAGACAATCCATCTTGAATCCAGCAGCGACCATTTACTCCGCCAAGCGGTTCATTGGTCGCAAGTGGGGTGAGGTGGACGAAGAATCAAAGATTGTGTCCTATAGGGTGCAGCGGGGATCGGGAGATGCGGTCCGTTTCGACATCCGGGGCAGATCCGTTGCCCCTGAAGAGGTGTCGGCTCAAGTTCTCCGAAAGCTGGCCGAGGATGCGTCGAGGTATCTCGGTGAGAAGGTGAAGGATGCCGTGATCACGGTCCCTGCTTATTTCAATGATGCTCAGCGACAGGCTACCAAAGATGCCGGGGAAATAGCCGGTCTCAAGGTACTGCGGATCATCAACGAGCCCACGGCGGCCGCCCTGGCGTACGGGTTGGAAAAGAAGAAGAATGAGACGATTCTGGTGTTCGATCTGGGTGGCGGGACTTTTGACGTGTCCATTCTCGATGTGGGCGATGGAGTGTGTGAAGTGCGCTCCACATCGGGGGATACGCACCTGGGCGGGGATGACTTCGACAAGAGGCTGGTGGACTGGCTTGCCGATGAATTCAGGAAGGATGTGGGGATCGACCTGCGATCGGACCGACAGGCCCTCCAGAGGCTTTACGAGGCGGCAGAAAAGGCCAAGTGCGAACTTTCAACAACGATGGAAACCCAGGTGAACCTTCCTTTCATCACCGCTGACGCCACGGGTCCCAAGCACCTGGTGATGAAGGTCACCCGCGGCAAGTTCGAGGACCTCACCCACGACCTGGTACAACGCTGCAGGAAGCCGGTGGAACAGGCCCTTGCCGATGCGCGGTTGACGGCGGGGGACATCGATGAAGTGATCCTTGTGGGGGGCTCCACCCGAATTCCCGCCGTGCAGGAGCTCGTGAGGAACCTGACAGGTGGAAAACAGCCGAATATGAGCGTCAACCCGGACGAGGTCGTGGCTGTCGGCGCCGCTGTCCAGGCGGCCGTGCTCATGGGCGAGGTGGAAGATGTGGTGCTCCTGGATGTAACCCCTCTATCTCTCGGAGTGGAAACCCTCGGAGGCATCATGACCCGCTTGATCGAGCGCAATACAACGATTCCTGCGCGCCGTGAAGAGGTTTTCTCCACGGCGGAAGACAATCAGACGGCTGTGGATATCGTGGTGCTCCAGGGTGAAAGGGAAATGGCAAGTGACAATCGCATGCTGGGGAAGTTCCGTCTGGAAGGCATTCGGCCTGCACCGCGGGGCATACCGCAGATCCAGGTGATTTTCGATATCGACGCCAATGGCATCCTCAATGTGACCGCCCGAGATCAGGAAACTGGAAAAGAACAGAATGTCACGATCTCCGAGTCCACGAATCTTCCCAAGGATGAAGTGGAGCGGATGGTGGCCGGTGCCAGGGAGCACGCCGCTGAAGACAAGCGGAGACGAGAAAAGATCGATGCCCGAAACCAGACTGACGGTCTGGCCTATCAACTGGAGCGCACATTGGGAGATCTTGCGGATAAGGTTCCCCTTCACGAGAAGGCACGATGCGAACAGCTCATCCATGAAGCCCGCCGTGCGGTTCAGGATGAGAGCGTGGAGAAGGAGCGGTATCAGCAAATGGCGAGCGACCTCCAGCAGGCCCTTCAGATGGTGGCGTCCCTCGCGTATGA